>DASTGL010000272.1:0-6284 GCA_035719145.1 Solirubrobacterales bacterium | reverse complement strand
GCGGCAAGGGCGGCGAGGAAATGGGCCATATCGTCGGCGGCCACCAGCGGCTGATCGACGCGATGGTGGCGCGGGCGCGCGAGCTCGGCGTCGAGGCGCGGACCGGGGCGCCGGTCACCGGCCTCGCCCTCGCCGAGGACGGCTCGGTCAGCGGCGTCGAGCTGGAGGGGGAGACGCTCGAGTTCGACCTGACGATCCCGACCTTGCAGCCGCCGGCCCTGCGCTTCCTGTTGCCCGAGCGCCACCGCCACCTGCTGGCACGCTACCCGCAGCGCTGGCTCGGCGTCGTCTGCCCGATCGTCAAGGTGCGCCGCCGGCTGCTGCCCTACTACGCGATCAACATCACCGAGCCGACGCCGCTGACCAGCGCCGTGGAAACGACGCAGGTGCTCGGCACCGACCACACCGACGGCCTCGAGCTCGTCTACCTGCCGAAGTACTGCGACCCCGAGGCGCCGGAGCAGAGCGAGGACGACGAGTCGGTCTACCGGCGCTTCACCGACTACCTGGCCCGGCTCTCGCCCGGCTTCAGCCGCGACGAGGTCGTTGACTGGACGGTTCAGCGGGCGAAACTGGTCGAGCCCGTCCATCAGGTCCACAGCGGCTCCGAGCCGCGGATCGCGCCGGTCTGGCCGGGTGTCCCCGGACTGGCGCTGGCCTCCAACGCGCAGATCTATCCCTACCTCTTGAACGGCGACTCGGTGATGGGCTTCGCCGAAGGCGTCGCGGCGGAAGTCGCCGAGCGCCTCGGCCTTTCCGGCCAGCCGGCCGCGGGTGCGAAAAAAGGACTAGTCGGCGCGTTGAAGTCCTAGAGGGCCTGCCGCCACCGGCTCTCGCCCCGAGCCATGTACCAGGTAGAAGCCTCCAAAGTCCTCCTCAAACCGCGCCTCTGGGCCGGTCGCGCCGCCCGCCTGCAGGTGCCGCGCAACGTGGTGATGCTGGGGCTGGTCAGCCTCCTCACCGACGTCTCCTCGGAGATGGTGGCGACGATCCTGCCGCTCTACCTCGTCTTCTCGCTCGGCGCCAGCCCGCTCGCCTTCGGCGCGATCGACGGCACCTATCGCGGCGCCGCGGCGCTGGTCCAGGTGGCGAGCGGATTCGCGTCGGACCGCTGGCGGCGGCCGAAGACGGTGGCCGGTCTCGGCTACGGGATCTCCGCCGTCGGCAAGGTGGCGTTGGTCGCCGCCGGCAACACGCTCGGCGGGATCGGCGCGATCGTCGCCTTCGACCGGGTCGGCAAGGGGATCCGCACCGCTCCGCGCGACGCCCTGATCTCGCTCTCCAGCGCCAAGGACCGGCTGGCGACCTCGTTCGGGGTGCACCGGGCGATGGACAGCGCCGGGGCGATGCTGGGGCCGCTGCTCGCCTTCGGGATCCTCCTCGTCGCGCCGGCCCGCTTCGATGCCGTCTTCGTCGTCAGCACCCTGTTCGCCGTCCTCGGCGTCGCGGTGCTGGTCTTCAACGTCCAGGGCAGACCGGACAGGGCGCCGCGCGAGGGGACGCCGCCGGCCTTCCGGGCGGCGCTGCGGCTGCTGGTCGAGCCGCGCTTCGCGCCGCTCCTGATCGCCGCCGCCGGGCTCTCGGTGGCGAGCGTTTCCGACGCGATGATCTACATCGGCCTGCAGCGCAGCATCGACTTCGACCCGGCGCTCTTCCCACTGCTCTACGTGATGACCGCGATCGCCTTCATGGGCCTGGCGATCCCCGTCGGCCAGCTCGCCGACCGGATCGGCAAGGTGCCGGTCCTGCTCGCCGGCCAAGCCCTCCTCTTCGTTGCCTACGGTGTGCTGATGATGAGCTCGGTCGGCTACCTGGCGCTCGCTTTCAGCCTGCTCGCCCTCGGCGGCTACTTCGCCGCCACCGAAGGGGTGCTGACGGCGCTGGCCGGGGCGCAGCTGCCGGAGAGGCTGCAGGCCAGCGGGATCGGCCTGCTGATCACCGTCACCAGCCTCGGGCGGCTGCTCTCCTCGCTGATCTTCGGCGCCCTCTGGTTCGCGCTCGGCCTGCAGACCGCGGTCGTCTGCTTCGCGGCCGCCCTGGCGCTGGCGATCGCCCTGGCGGCGCCGCTGCTCTACCGGGCCCAGCGCGCCGCGCTCGATGGATAGCCGCGGCGGCAAGATCACGGTCGTCCTGGTCGTCCTCTGCGTCCTGCTCGGCGGCGGCTACGTCGCCTTTGCCGCGCTCGGGCCCGACCAGACGACGACCGACGCGAAGCCGACGGCCGGGGGAGCGCCGGCCGGGGTCGCGGTGATGGTCCGCGCCGTCGACCCCTCGAGCCCGACCCTCAACGGCCGGGTCTTCGTCGTCGAGGACGGCAAGGTGGAGCGCCAGTCGACCGACCTCGCCTGCGAGCGCGTCTACTACGCCGCCGGGCGCGGGATCTGTATGGGGGTGGCCCCCTCGGGGGTCGACTACAACGCGAAGATCTTCGACTCGCGCTTCCAGACCCTGCACACGATCGACCTCACCGGCCTGCCCTCGCGGGCGCGCGTCTCGGCCGACGGCCGCTACGGGGCGATGACGGTGTTCGTCTCCGGCGACTCCTACGTCGGCAACTCGACCGCCTTCTCGACCCGGACGACGATCCTCGACATGGCCAGCGGCAGGGAGATCGCCCAGCTCGAGCGGTTCGACGTGACCAAGGACGGCAAGCCGTTCGACGCGGTCGACTTCAACTTCTGGGGCGTCACTTTCGCCAAGGACCCGAACCGCTTCTACGCGACGCTCGCCACCGGCAAGCACCACTACCTGGTCGAAGGGAACGTCGCTGACGAATCGATGCGGGTTCTGCGCGACGGCGTCGAGTGCCCGTCGCTCTCGCCCGACGACAAGCAGATCGCCTTCAAGAGCCGGATCGGCGACGAAGACCGCTGGCACGTCCACGTCCTCGACCTCGACACCCTCGCCGACCATCCAGTGGCCGAGAGCCGTTCGGTCGACGACCAGCCCGAGTGGCTCGACAACCAGACGCTCGCCTATTCGGACGGCACCGATGTCTACACCGTGCCCGCCGACGGCAGCGGCGAAGAGCGGCTGCTGGTCAAGGACGCGAGCTCACCGGTGCGAATGCCGAACTCGCGGCAAGAAACGAGCCCCTCCGACCGTTAAAGAAGTATGGGCCCGACCAACGCCCCGCCGCAGCATGTCGCCGAGCCGGAGGCCGCTCCGAACGAGCCGGCCCTGCGCGCGAAGCATGCCCACGCCGGCGTGGCGATGGCGGTGGCGACGCTGGCGATGGGCGCCACCTCGGGGATCCAGGCGCTGCTCTACCTCAGCTCTTTCGGCATCGACGGGCGCACCGACGGCTTCTTCATCGCCTTCGCCCTCTACACGAGCTTCGGCGTCTTCAGTCAGAGCATCCGGGTCACCTCGGCGCCGCTGCTGGTCGGCGTGCGGCCGCGGCTGAAGCCGGTCGAGCTGGCGGTGGCGCTGGCGGCGATCGCGATCCCGGTGGCGATCGCGACGATCCCGCTGGCCGGTCCCTTGGCGAGCGTGCTCGCACCTGGCCTCGGCGCCAACGGTCGCGGGGTCACCGAAGCGGCGCTGCCGATCCTCGGCGGCGCGATGATCCTGCAGCTCTGGGCGGCCGGCGGGGCGACGGTGCTCGCCGTCCGCGACCGCTTCGACCGCATCGCCTTCTCCTACATCGCCGGAGCTGGCGCCGGCCTGGTCGTCTACCTGATCGCCTCGCAGGTGGCGGGGGAGCTGTCGCTCGGCTGGTCGATGCTGGCGATGGCGGTGGTGACCAGCGCGATGATGCTCGACGGCGTCCGCGCCAGCCGCGCCGACGAGAGCGGCGAGACCGCCGTCGTCAAGCCTTCTCTCAGCCTCGGGCGGATGGCCCGCTGCGTCTGGATGGTGCTGAGCAGCACCGCCGTCTACCTCGCCTTCAACTGCCTCTACGTGATCACCCTCGCCTTCGCCAGCAAGTACGGGGCCGGCGGCGCCACCGTGCTCTCCTACGCCTACCTCTTCGCCAGCTACCTGGTCGCGGCGACCGGCTTCGCCCTCGGGATGTCGCGGATCGCCGACATGAGCCGCGGCGTCCTCGCCGACTGGCGCGAGGTGATCGCCGCCACGGTGCCGGCCGGGTTCCGCTACGCGATGCTGCTCGTCGCCCCGGCCCTGGCCGCCCTGATCGCCGGCGGCGCCACCGTGATCGGCGAAGTCCTGCCGAAGAGCTTCGACCCCGCCGAGGTCGAGCAGCTGCGCGTCTTCGCCGCCCTGCTCGTCGCCTGGACCGTCGCCGCCCTGCTCGTCAACCTGCTGCTGCCCGCGCTCTTCGCCCTCGGCCGCACCCGCCTCGTCAACGGCCTCGCGCCCGTCGTTGTCGCCCTCCACGCCGGCGTGACCGCCCTTGCCGGCGCCCTCTTCGGCGTCAACGGAGTGGTGGGCGCCTTCTGCGTCGTCCCCGCCGCCTTCGCCGCCGTCCTCCTGATCGCCGGCGCCGGCCGGGGCTGGCCCCCGATCGCCCGCGAGCTGCTCCGCGACGGCCTCCGCTTCACCGTCCTCGCCGCCGCCTCCTTCGGTCTAGGCGTCCTCGTCGCCGAGCCACTGGTCAACGGCATCGCCACGCCGCTGCTGGCGATCGCCATCGGCGCCGTCCTCTACGGCCTCACCACCTCACAGCTGGCCCCAAGCCAGATCCGCCTCCTAGTCGGCGCCGTACGCCCGGCTTCGGCCGAGGCTTAGAAGCCGCGGCCTGGCTGCGCGCCGCGACGACGGGCAGACTTCACAAGGGCTCGCCCATGCTCATGCGCCGGTGGGCGCAAGACCTGCACCCGCGCTCACAGCGACCAGCCCTCGCCGTCGGAGGGCAAAGACCCGAACTGGCGGTCGAAGTCGTCAGGGCTCATCGGCTTGGTCCCAGTCCGCTTACGGATCTCCCCGATGGAGGTCGCCTTGGAGGGCCACTCAGGGGCGAAGATCAACTTGACCTGCGCTGCTTCCTCATCCGTCATCGAGTCAATCTGCGCGTGCAGCTCAGACTTGGTCATGGCCTGATCGTACAGTCCGAGTCAGCGGTTTCGGGAGTGAGGAAATCACCCACGGAAGGTAGAGATGGGGCGGGATTTCGAGCCGCGTCGGGCGCCGTCAGCTCGAGAACGAGGCGACGACTTCGGCGGTGCGGGTGATCTCCTCTTCGGTGATCGAGGGGAAGATCGGGAGGGAGCAGCTTTCGGCGGCCAGGCGTTCGCTGTTGGGGAGGTCGCCGGGGCCGGGGGTGGCGCCGGCGTATGCCGGCTGCAGGTGGATCGGGGTGGGGTAGTGGATCGCGCTGGCGATGCCGTGGCGGCCGAGGTGGTCGCGGAGGGCGTCGCGGTCGGGCGTCCGCGCTACGAAGAGGTGGAAGACGTGGTCGCTTGCGGCGGCGGTGGGGGCCGGGAGGGTGAGGTCGGAGCCGGCCAGGGCCTCGGTCAGGGCGGCGGCGGCAGTGCGGCGGTTCTGGTTCCACTCCTCGAGCCGGGTCAGCTTGACGCCGAGGATCGCGGCCTGGAGCGAGTGGAGGCGGTGGGTGCCGGATGCCAGCTCGTGGTGGTGGCGGGTGCCCTCGCCGTGCGAGCGCATCAGGCGGAGGCGTGCCGCCAGCTCGGGGTCGGCGGTGACGACGGCGCCGCCGTCGCCCCAGCCGCCCAGGTTCTTGGTCGGGTAGAAGCTGAAGCAGCCGGCATCGCCGAAGGTGCCGACGCGCTGGCCGCCGTAGCGGGCGCCGTGCGCTTGGCAGGCGTCCTCGACCAGGCGCAGGCCGTGGGCGCGGCAGAGGGCGAGGAGCGGCTCCATCTCGACCGTGCGGCCGTAGAGGTGGACCGGGATTACGCAGCGGGTGCGCTCGGTCAGCGCCGCCTCGACGATCTCGGCGGTGATCAGCGCGGTCTCCTCGTCGACGTCGACCAGGACCGGGGTGGCGCCGATCGCGGTCACCGCCTCGGCCGTCGCGATGAAGCTGTTGGTGGGCAGGACGACCTCGTCGCCCGGGCCGATGCCGAGGGCGCGCAGCGCCAGCTCGAGGGCGCTGGTGCCGGAGGAGACGCCGATCGCGTGCTCGGTCTCGCACCAGGCGGCGAACTGTTGCTCGAAGCTCTCCAGCTCTTCGCCCATCGTGAATGCCGCAGTGGCGGCGACGCGTTCGATCGCCACGAAGATCTCCGCGCTCAGCTCGGGGTCGGCCGAATCGAGACGGACGAAGGGGACGCCGAGCGCCTCGGGTGCGGCCGTTGCCGTTCCGGGGGCGTTCATGCGACCGGCGCCACCAAGTCACGGCTGGTCGCCAGGTGTTCGGCCTC
>DASTGL010000271.1:0-8036 GCA_035719145.1 Solirubrobacterales bacterium | reverse complement strand
CCACGGCGCCCGGCGAGCTCGATCAGGCTCCCCGCGGCGTCGAACAACTCCACGCCGGCATCGCTGTCGTGGGCATGGTCGGCGCTGCGGCCGCCGGCGTAGTAGAGGCGGGCGAAGGGGCGGCGGGCGACGCGGCGTCGGCGCATGTAGGCGGCGGCCTCGTCGGCGTAGGCGGAGACGCGGTCGAGGAGGATGCGGTGCGGCTTCTGCATCAGTGCTCGCCCTTGGCCAGCTGGCGGAGCATCGAGCGCATGTCGAAGAGCATCAGCGAGGCGAGCGCGAAACGCTCGCTGACGGCGACGGCGGCCAGGCCCTCGTTGCGGATCGCGAAGACCTCGCCCTGCTCGGTGGCGACGTGGACTTGCTCGACCGCGGCCTCCTCGGCGGCGTCGGCGGCGGCGAAGAGGGCGGCCGCGTCCTCGCCCCAGCGCTCCGGCTCCTCGCCGCTCGCGGCCAGCACCTCGCCCTCAGGCCCGAGGATCGCGGCGCCGCGCAAGTCCGGCGACATCTCGGCGAGGAACGCCAGCGCCGCCTCCGCGGACTCAGCCGAGGGAGCGGCGGCTGCGGCGGCGTCGGGCATGTGGGCGAAGATACCGACCGTGACCCTCGCCCGAGCCTCCTGGATCATCACCGTCGTCATCTGCGCGATCGCCGCGGTCCTCTTCGCCTTCAGCGGCTACACCGGCTACGCGATCACCCTCGTCGCGATCGGCTTGGCCGCGGGGGTGAATCTCCTCCCACCGCCGTGACCCGATGAATCGCGTGGTTCCTTAGTCCGGCTAGGCACGACAAAGGAACCACGAGATCGCAATCCGGTCTATCCCGAGCGGTACGGGCCCTCTTCGCGCTCGCGGAACGAGGTCTCGGGCTCGACGTGGATCAGCACCTCGGCCTGCGGAATCTCCGCCTCGATCGAGTCGCGCATCTCGTGGGCGAGCTCGTGGGCGCGCTCGAGGCTGGTGCCGTTGCGGTACTGGACGTGGAAGTCGATGTGGCGGCGGGAGCCGGCGCGGCGGGCGCGGAGCTTGTGGTACCCGGCGACCTCCTCGGTGCGGGCGGTGGCGATCGCCGCCTCGATCCGGTCCATCTCCGGCTCCGGCAGCGCCTCGTCGATCAGCACCCCGGAGGAACGGCGGACGAGGGTGAGGCCGGCCCAGACGATCGCGACGGCGACGATCAGGGCGGTGATCGAGTCGAAGGCGGCGATGCCGGTGATCTGCACGACGCCAAGGCCGACGAGGACGCCGGCGGAGGTCATCGCGTCGGTGCGCAGGTGGGCGGCGTCGCCCTCCAGCGCGGGCGATTCGGTGCGGCGGGCCTGGCGGTAGAGATAGCTGGAGACGAACAGGTTGGCGACCACGGAGAACCCCATCACCGCGATGCCGACGCCGAGGCTTTCGACCGCGGAGCCGACGACCAGCCGGTGCGTCGCCTCGTAGACGATCACCGCGGCGCCGACGAGGATCAGGATCCCCTCGATCGCCGCCGCCAGGTTCTCGACCTTCTCGTGCCCGTAGGGGTGCTCCTCGTCGGCGGGCTCGTCGGCTTTGCGGACCGAGACGAAGGCGATCACCGAGGCGACGAGGTCGATCAGCGAGTGGACCGCCTCGGTGATGATCGCGATCGAGCCGGTGATCGCTCCGGCGGCCAGCTTCAGCGCGATCAGGGCCGAGTTGGAGGCGATCGAGAGCGCCGCCGCCCGGCTTTTCGGGGTCATGGCGCCGCCTCGGCCTCCAGGCCCAGGTGGCGGGCGAGCATCCGCGCCGCCTTGCCGCGGTGGCTGACCGCGTGCTTCTCCTCGGGGGTCAGCTCGGCCATCGTCCTGCGGTCGTTGTGCCCGGTCTCATCGGGGACAAACGCCGGGTCGTAGCCGAAGCCGCCGCTGCCGCGGCCCTGCTCCAGCAGCGTGCCCTCGCAGGTCGCTTCGAAGACGTACTCGTGGCCGCCCTCGTCGATCAGGGCGATCGCGCAGACGTAGGCGGCGCGGCGGTCCCCGCCGGCGGCGCCGACCTCGCGCAGCAGCTTCGACAGGTTGTCCTCGTCGCTCGCGCCTTCGCCGGCGTAGCGGGCCGAGTAGATGCCGGGGGCGCCGCCGAGGTCGGCGGCTTCGATCCCGGAGTCGTCGGCGATCACCACCGCGCCGGTGGCGGCGCTGGCGGCGCGGGCCTTGATCAGCGCGTTGGCCTCAAAAGAGTCCCCCGTCTCCGGCGGCAGCTCGACCTCGTCGGGCAGCGGTCGCAGATCCACGCCAGGCAGCAGCTCCGCCATCTCCTGGAGCTTGTGCTGGTTGCGGGTCGCGAGGATCAAGACGGTCTCGCGATCACGAAGCGACGCGCTCCTGCACCTCCCGCAGGCGGCCGATCCCGAGCTCGGCCAGGCCCAGCAGCTCGTCGAGCGAGGCACGCGAGAGCGGCGTCCGCTCGGCCGTCGCCTGCACCTCGACCAAGCCGCCGTCGCCGGTCATCACGACGTTGGCGTCGACTTCGGCGTTGGAGTCCTCGCCGTAGTCGAGGTCGCAGAGGGCGCGGCCGTTGACGAGTCCGACGCTGACCGCGGCGACCGAGCCGGTCAGCGGCAGCTCCGGCAGGGCTTTCTTGTCGACCAGCTTCTGGAAGGCCTGGCGCAGGGCGACGTATCCGCCGGTGATCGCCGCGCAGCGGGTGCCGCCGTCGGCTTCGAGGACGTCGCAGTCGACGTAGACGCTGCGTTCCCCCATCGCCCGGAAATCGACCACCACCCGCAGCGAGCGCCCGATCAGGCGCTGGATCTCGACCCCGCGCCCGTCCTGTTTGCCCTTCGAGATATCCCGCTGCTTGCGGTCGCCGGTAGAGGCGGGCAGCATCGCGTACTCGGCCGTAACCCAGCCTTTCCCCTTGCCCATCATCCAACGCGGCACCTGTTCCTGAACCGAGGCAGTGCAGATCACCCGCGTCCGCCCGATCGAGATCAGCGCCGACCCGGCCGCGCTTTCCACGAACCCCGGATCGATCGTCACCGGCCGGATGTCGGCCGGCGCCCTGTCGTAACTGCGAGAAGCTGGCATCGCGCGAGTGTTTCATGCGGCGACAGAAAAGACCTCCTTGCCAGCCTTCCGAAGCACCGACCTTTTCCGGCACCTAGGCGGTCGAGCGGCCGTCTAATTGCCTGGTGGTTCCCGACCTGCCGACCGCTCCCGTTCCCCCGCGGTCCTAGCCACACCTCGGACAATCAGCTCGACTCTTTGACTACGGGAAAGCGACTCATCGGCGGCCGTTCTATTGACGAACTCTCGTTCCGCGTCTGCGTCGCGCGGAGAGAGATTCAGGCGATCGATCAGCTTGAGCATCCGGACTTTCGTCCTCTCGACACCTGCATCCCGGAACGAAGGAACAACCTCGGTGTTGAAGAGATGGAGGTCAATCTGAGAGGACTGCATCGCTCCGATCTTCTGCCGCTCCGCCCGGTACTCGAGGAAGTGGGAATAGCGGTCGATGAATTTCTGACCCACTAGCCAGAGTCCGGCGCCCGATGCGATCACCGCGAATGCAGCGGTTCCGACCCCGGCGAGCACGGCGCTCGAAGGCCCGAGGAAATCGGCGACCAGTCGCAGAGACGCCAACACGCTCACCACGGTTGCTCCCACCGCAAAACTCTTCTCGATCCGCATCATCCTCAACCCGCTAACTGAGCACCTGCCACAACAGTGGCTAAGAGAATGACAGCGCCTGCAAGGTTCGGCAAGACGATCCCTCGCCCCGTTCTCAGGGCTGGGGGATCATGAGCGGTGTCGTACCCAAAGTTTCTAACCATGGTTGGAATCCCGGTGAGCCCGGTGATGAAGACAAAGACCAAGGTAAACACCTGTTCGGTGGTTAGCGCCATGTGGCCGTCGGCCCGATTCAAAGCGAGGACCATGAAGGCGACGACGGCCGCGATAACCCAGTCAAGCCACCAGACCAAATCCTCACGGATCAAACCGTGACTCTTGTTTGAGGGAGGTTGGCGCGACATCAGCTTGAGAAGAACCTGAAGGCCGATCGTAAGAACACCTATCAAGATGCTGAGGGCAAAGGGGCTGACGCGGAGACCGCTGTTGACGTCATCCTTTTCCTGCTTGTTCCCCGACTGAACTTGCGTTTCAGCCTGAGACTGCGATTGGCCCCGATTCGCACCCCCAGACCGGGCTCGTGCGTCCCCCGAAACCCAGCTCGATGCCAGGGCCAATACCACTGCAGCAACAACGACTGACAGCCAGAGGAGCAGTTTTGGGCCGGAGAGTTCGAACACGGGCGCGTACCTTAATCACCCAGAAGGATCCAGTCGTCGGTCGAGCAAAGCCGCAGAAGCGTTGGTAAGAGGCGGCGGACAAGTGGGAGCGCTTCACTCACCCCGCCGCCTCCTGATCTTCTATTTGAAGGCGACTTTGTCCACCGCCTCCTTGATCTTGTTGACGATCACGTCGGCGAGCTCGGTGCCTTGTTTGCCGTTGAAACCCTTCATTGCCGCGACCATGCCGACCATCAGCAGCGAGACGAGCAGGATCAGGCCGACGTACTCAACCGTCCCCTGGCCGGTCTCCCCCGCCAGCTTCTGGATCTCCCGCACCCGCCAGTGGACCTGCGCGTGCAGGTAGCCGAACGCCTTGTAGAGCATCTAAGTGCCTCCTTCGCAGTTGCCTAGAGCGGCGGATGCTCGGCGGCCCGGACGCACGGAACAAGACGCGAAAGTGCCAATTGCCGCGCGCCTTTGCAAAAGATCTGCGACCTATAGAAACCTCGCATTACTTCAAAGCGGGGATGCGGTACTCAGGGAACGCTGACGATCCTGCCGCCGTGAGCGCACGTTGGTCGTTTCAGTCCGGTTGGCTCAAGGTCGCGATCCTGCTGGCGAACCTGGTGGTCTGGCTGGAGGCTGCATTCCGGTCGGTCGGCTGAGACCGGTCCCGAACTCACGTCAGCTTTGGGGCCGCTCAACTTCTCCTAGCTCCAGCGCCTTGACAACCGCTGCGGTGCGAGTCGGCGCACCCAGCTTTTCCATCGCGTTGCGGACGTGGGTGCGGACCGTCTCCGGGGAGAGGATCAGGTGCTTGGCGATCTGCTCTCCGGTCAGTCCATCCGCCAGCAGGCCGAGGATCTCCGACTCGCGGCCGCTCAGCGCTCTCGTCTCCTGGGCGCCATTGCCGTTCCCCTGGCGGAAGCTGGGGTCGAAGTAGCGGCCGCCGCGCCAGACCTCCCGCAGCGCGTCGACGAGGACCGAGAGGCCGGCCGGCTTGGCGACCAGCCCCCGGGCGCCGGCCCGGTAGGCGGCCTCGAGCAGGTTCGGGTCCCTCAGCCCCGTGTAGATGACGCATTTCGAGCCGACGCCGTTGCCGCTGATCCGCCGCACCAGCTCCGTCCCGCGCTCGTCGGGCAAGTCGACCCCGACCACCGCCAGGTCCGGCCGCCGCTCGCGGATCACCTCCTCCCCGCGCGCCGCCGTCGTCGCGCAGCCGAGGACGTCGAAGCCGCGGCGTTCCAGGAGCACCGCAAGGCCGTCCCGCAACGCTTCGTGCTGCTCGACCAAAACCAGAGACGGACTCCCGCTCGCCTCCATGTTTCCCTCCTACCTTGGGGGCCAGGACTGACTGGCTAGCCGGTCAATTACCCACAAGGATTTTGAGAGAAACGCGGCGTGCTATCGGAACGCGGAGATTCCGGTGACGGCGCCGCCGATCACCAGCGCGTGGACGTCGGCGGTGCCCTCGTAGGTGACCACGGACTCGAGGTTGTTCATGTGGCGGATCACCGGATACTCGAGGGTGACGCCGTTGGCGCCGAGGACCTGGCGGGCGGTTCGCGCTACCTCCAGCGCCCCGTTGACGTTGCCGAGCTTGCCGAGGCTGACGTGCTCGGGCCGCAGGGTGCCGGCGTCCTTCATCCGCCCGAGGTGAATGGCGACCAGGGTCGCCCGGTTCACCTCCAGCACCATCTCGGCAAGTTTCTGCTGCTGGATCTGGAAGGAGGCGATCGGGCGGTCGAACTGGGTCCGCTCGAGCGCGTACTCGAGCGCCGCTTCGTAGCAAGCCCGCCCCGCCCCGGCGGCGCCCCAGACGATCCCGTAGCGGGCCTCGTTGAGGCAGGAGAGCGGCCCTTTCAGCGAGCTCACCTCCGGCAGCACCGCGTCGGCCGGCAGCCGCACGTCGTCGAGCAGCAGCTCCGAGGTGATCGAGGCCCGCAGCGAGAGCTTCTTGTGAATGTCCTGGGTCGTGAAGCCCTTGGTCCCGCGCGGGACGAGGAACCCGCGCACGCCCTCGTCGGTCTGCGCCCAGACGACCGCGACCTCGGAGGCCGAGCCGTTGGTGATCCACATCTTCTGCCCGTGCAGGATCCAGTCGGAGCCGTCGCGGCGCGCCCGCGTCCGCATCGAGCCCGGGTCGGAGCCCGCGTCCGGCTCGGTCAGGCCGAAGCAGCCGAGCGCCTCCCCCGCGGCCATCCGCGGCAACCACTCCTGCTTCTGCTCCTCGGAGCCCCAACGCCAGATCGCGTACATCGCCAGCGAGCCCTGGACCGAAACCAAGCTGCGGATGCCGCTGTCCCCCGCCTCCAGCTCCATGCAAGCGAGCCCGTAGGCGGTGCCGCTGGCACCGGCGCAACCGTAGCCCTCCAGGTGCATGCCGAGGACCCCGAGCTTGCCCAGTTCCGGCGCCAGCTCGCCGACCGGCACGTTCGCCTCCTCGAACCACTCCCCCACGTTCGGGACGACCTTGTCGCGCACCCAGGCGCGGACGGTGTCGCGGATGTCGCGCTCCTCGTCGGAGAGCAGCGAGTCGAGGGCCAGGTAGTCGGCGGGCTTGATCGGCGGCGCGGCGGTAGTCGATGACATGTGGCGTCCTTGATGTCGGTGGTGTGGCGGCTGCGGGGTCCTAGGATCGTGAACTAATGGCCGACTCGGCGCTGGGACGACTGCGCATCCTCGACTTCTCGCGGGTCCTCGCCGGACCGCTGGCGACGATGACCCTGGCCGACCTCGGCGCCGAGGTGACCAAGGTCGAGCGGCCGGGGACCGGCGACGACACCCGCTCCTGGGGCCCGCCCCACGACGCCGCCGGCGAGGCGACCTACTTCCAGGCGGTCAACCGCAACAAGCGCAGCCTCGTCCTTGACCTCGGCGACGCGGGCGACCTGGCGGAGGCGCGGCGGCTCGCGCTCGCGGCCGACGTCGTCGTCGAGAACTTCCGCCCCGGGGTGATGGCGAAGCTCGGACTGGACTACGAGAGCCTCGCCGCAGGCAACCCCGGCCTCGTCTACTGCGCGATCACCGGCTTCGGCGGCTCGGGCGCGGGTGCGGAGCTGCCGGGATACGACCTGCTGGTGCAGGCGCTCGGCGGCCTGATGAGCGTCACCGGCGAGCCGGAGGGGGAGCCGCTGAAGGTCGGGGTGGCGCTGGTCGACGTGATCGCCGGCCTCTACGCGGCGGTCGGCATCCTCGCCGCGCTCGAGCATCGCCGCGAGAGCGGCGAGGGGCAGCTGGTCGAGGTCGACCTGCTCTCGGCCCTCCTCGCCGGTCTCGTCAACCAGTCCTCCGCCTACACCGTCGCCGGCGTCGTCCCGGGACGGATGGGCAACCGCCATCCCAGCATCGCCCCCTACGAACTGCTGCGCTGCGGCGAGGACGAGCTCGTCCTCGCGGTCGGCAACGACCGCCAGTTCGGCGAGCTCTGCGAGGCGATCGGCGAGCCGGCGCTGGCCGACGACGAGCGCTTCGCCACCAACCCCGCCCGGGTCGAGAACCGAGCGGAGCTGCAGCTCCTGCTCGAACGAGCCCTGGCGGCGCGGCCGGCGGCCGAGTGGGCCGAGCTGCTGAGCGCCCGCCGGGTCCCCGCCGGGGTCGTCAACGACATCGGCGCCGCCTTCGAGTTCGCGCAGCGGATCGGCCTCGATCCGATCGTCGAGATCCCCCGCGAGAACGGCGACCCCGTCCGCCTCCCCCGCAACCCGATCAAGCTCTCGAAGACCCCCGCGAGCTACCGCCTGCCGCCCCCGCGCCTGCCCGACTGACGATCCCGTGGTTCCTTTGTC
>DASTGL010000270.1:0-13012 GCA_035719145.1 Solirubrobacterales bacterium | reverse complement strand
GGGGACGGTCGAGCTGGCCCCGGGCGCCGGGCTGTTGGGAGCCGACGCGGTGTTCCCGGCCCTGCACGGCGCCTTCGGCGAGGACGGCAGCGTCCAGGGTCTGCTCGAGTGGCTCGACCTCCCCTACGTCGGCTCCGACGTCCTCGCCTCGGCGATCTGCATGGACAAGCTGACCCTGAAGCGGCTCTTCGCCGCCAACGGGGTGCCGCAAGTCGAGTTCACCGCGGTCGAGGGCAACGACTGGTGGGGCCGCTGCGAGGCGATGGGCCTGCCGCTCTGGGTCAAGCCCTCGCGGATGGGCTCGAGCGTCGGCATCACCCGGGTCGGCAAGCTAGACGAGCTCGACGCGGCGGTTCAGAAGGCGCTGCGCCACGACCCCCGGGTGATCGTCGAGGCCTCCTCGCCGGGGCGCGAGGTCGAGTGCTCGGTCCTCGGCAACGACGAGCCACAGGCTTCGCTGCCGGGCGAGATCGTCGCCCAGGGCACCTGGTACGACTTCGAGGCCAAGTACACCGAGGGCGGGATGGAGCTGCGCGTCCCCGCCCCGATCGGCGACCAGGCGATCGCCAACGTCCGCGAGATGGCCGTCTCGGTCTTCAAGCTCGCCGGCTGCTCGGGCCTCGCCCGCTGCGACTTCTTCGTCGAACCCGACGGCTCCGTCCTCGTCAACGAGATCAACACCATGCCCGGCTTCACCGACACCAGCGTCTACGCCAAGCTCTTCGAGGCCACCGGCACCGGCTACCCCGAGCTATGCGACCGCCTCGTGCAGCTCGCGGTCGAACGGCATCAAGCGTCGCGGTCCTACGAGTTCTGACAAGTGGCGAGTTAACGTCGCTATGGCGAGGCTAACTCTCCACTCGTGCTCTCAGTAGGCGGTAGTTCGGGAGCGCGGGCGGGGGAGGGACTTGTAGCGCGGCTCGCGGCCGCAGTTCCAGAGGGCGCTGTCGATCTCGGCCTGGGTGAGGGGGCTGGCGGCGGATAGGAGCTCGACGGCTTGGACGGCGCAGGCGCGGAGCTCTACCTCCTCGGGGGAGCCGTGCTCCAAGAGGCCCTCGGCTTCGATGCGGGCGGTGAGGCTCGGGTCGAGGCGGAGGATGCCGTCGACTCGGAGGACGTGGGGGACGAGGTTGTCGGCGAAGGCGGTGAGGCGGTCGAGGCCCGGGAGGTCGGCGACGCCGGCGCGGTGGAGGTCGGCGGCGGCGAGCTGGGCGCGCTTGTAGAAGGGGATCTTGCGGCCGTCGTAGGCGGAGGCGTCGGCGAAGGACTTCCAGGCGGCAAAGGTCCCGGCGAGGGCCGGGATGGAGCCTGCTGCTTCGGCCGGGCTGAGGAAGCGGCCGCTGAAGTCCGAGCGGATGCGGTTGCCGACGTCGCGCAACGCGGCGGCGAACTGGGGCATCAGGGGGTGGTCCGGATCCTGGCCGACCACCTCGGCGATCGCCTCCGCGCTCATCGCCTCCAGCTCCTCGATGCTCCACGGCCCCGCCGTTTTGAAGCGGTCGCCGACTCCGGCGGCCATCGTCGCGTAGCCGCTGTGACCGGGCCGCTTGCGGACGGTCGGCCACCAGCCGGAGCCGAAGTTGATCGCGTTCATGCAGATCGCGAAGGCGGCGGCGGTTTCGGGATCCTCGGCGAACGGTGCCGGCTCGGCTTCGGCCTCCGGGCTTGGCAGGCCGGCTGCGTACTCCTCGATCCCGTCTTCGTCGATTCGGACCCAGCGTGCGCGGCCCGCCACCCAAGCGCAGGCGGCGCGGACTTCTTCGGGGAGGGAAACTGAGGCCATGACGAAGTCAGAGATACCGGTTCGACGGGCCGGGGTGGAGGACGCCGCCGAGATCGCCCGGCTCCTGCGCGACTTCAACCTCGAGTACTCCGAACCGACGCCGCCGGTCGAGGAGCTGGCGGAGACGATTGCGCGCCTGCTCGGGGAAGAGGAGATCACGGTGCTGTTGGCGGGCGAGGGGCCGGACGGGCTCTCCCTGTTCCGCTTCCGTCCCGGCATCTGGAGCGCGGGCGCCGAAACGTACTTGCAGGAGCTCTACGTGGTCCCGGCGCTGCGCGGCCGCGGGATCGGGCGGGCGCTGCTGGAGGCGACGATCGCGCTGGCGCGGGAGCGCGGCGCCGACGGGATCGACCTCAACACCGGCGAGACCGACACCGCCGCCCGCGCCCTCTACGAGAGCATGGGCTTCACCAACCGCGAAGGCGGCCCAGACGGCCCCTCGATGCTCTTCTACGAGCGCGAGATCTGAGCCGTCAGCTCGGCGAAGCCGATCCCCGTCGGCGCCTCGACCAGCTCGGGGTGGAGGAGGTGGCCGAGCAGCTCGACCCCGTCGACGAGCCGCGGCCCGGGCCGGGAGAAGGTCGAGGCACCGTCGACCGCGAAGACCCGCGCGGCGCCGAAGGCGCCGAGCCGCTCGGCGTGCTGCAGCGCCTGCGCGCAGGACTCCTCCAGGTACCAGCCGCAGGGCATCGAGACGACCACGTCGGCGTCGAGGTCGCGCAGCTGCTCCCACTCGACCTGCGCCGACTTCTGGCCCGAGACCCCGGCTACGTTCTCGCCACCCGCGATCTCGATCATCTCCGGGATCCAGTGGCCGCCCAGGAACGGCGGGTCGAGCCACTCGAGGGCGAGCAGACGCGGCCTGCCAGCTCCCGCGACCGCGACGCGCACCGCCTCCAGCCGCGCCTCGAGCTCACGCCGCAGCTCGGCAGCCTGCCCCGAGATCCCGGCGGCCTCGCCCAACCGCGTGACGTCATCCAGCACCTCCGCCAGCGTGCTCGGGTCCTGCTGCAGGACGCGCGGCCGGCTCGGCAGCCGCGAAGCCACCTCGACCACGTCGTCGTAGGCGACGGCGCAGACCTCGCAGACCGCCTGGGTGACGATCAGGTCCGGCTCCAGCTCGGCCAGCCGGTGCTCGTCGAGCGTGTAGAGCGCCCGGCCCTCGCCGATCACCTCCTTCACCGCCGCGTCGATCTCGCCGGCCGAGAGCCCCGGCGGCAGCACCGTCGCCGTCAGCTGCGGCAGCCCGCTCGCCGCCGCCGGGTAGTCGCACTCGTGGGTGACCCCGACGACGCTGTCGCCGAGACCGACCGCGAAGAGCATCTCGGTTGCCGAGGGGACGAGGCTGGCGATCCTCATCCCCTCAGCATGACGAGTCGGCGGCTTACGCCCCAGCCGCCAGCAACGCGGTCGCGGCTCCTTGCATCCCCGCCAGGTTGGGATGAATGGGGGCGGCGAGTTCGCCCGGCACCAGCGGTTCCACCCAGCGGGTCGAGCTGCCCTTGCAGGCGTCGTGGCCGATGCTCGCGTTGTACCAGCTGACGAGCGTCGCGCCGGCCGCCGCGGCTTGCGTCGCAAGCATCGAGTTCAGCCGCTGCTCGGTCGAGCGCAGGTAGGGGACGTCGCTGAACCCGATCGGCATCTGCGGCCAGCAGCCGTACCCGGTCTCCGGGAAGATCGCCGGGTAGTTGACGACGTAGATGTGGGCCGAGGGCGCTCGGGCCTTGATCCCGGCCAGGACCGCGGCGACCTTCGGCGCCGTCGCTTCGATCCGCGCCTTCAGCTGGTCGACCCCGCCGGCGTCGTACTTGTCGAGGCAGGGATGGCTGAACGGGTTGAGCGTGATGCAGCTCTGGGCGACGCTGGAGAAGCCGATGTCGTTGCCGCCGATCGTCAGCGAGACGACGGTCGTGCTCGCGTCGAGCGAATTGAGCTGCGGCGGGTTGGGCCCGTCGGGTTCGACGCTCTGCGGGTTGGTCATGTCAGTGGTGGTGGCGCCGCTGCAGGTCGCGTCGCGCAGCGCGAGGCCGATGCCGGGAGCCGCCAGGTGCGGGTAGTTGTGGTCGGACTTGAGGCAGCCGAGCGGCAGGGTCGGGTTCGGGATCAGCGGGCCGGCCGCGTAGGAGTCGCCGAGGGCGACGTAGTTGGCCGCACGCGCTCCCGCGGCCAGAGCCGCGGCAAGCAGCAGCGCCGCCAGCGCCAGCAGCAAGATCGCTGCGGGGCGGCGGGCAGGGGTTGACTGGTTCATCTCCACTCTCCTTGTGTTTGCCCCGCCAATCCCCCGGCTATATGCTCAAGATAGTTAACGGTAAGTAATCTCGCAAGCGTCTACTGATTTCTTAGTATCTGCCAGTCGATCCCAGCCGGAGGAGAGTCATGCGCCGCACCCTTGTCGTCATTTCCTGTGTCCTCAGCTTCTGCGCCGTGGCGGCCGCCCCGGCTGCCGCCGAACTGCCGGTGATCTACAGCGGCGCCTACGGCTACGCCCACGTCAGCCCGACCGCGAGCCCGCCCGGCGCCAACGACTGGACCTGCAAACCGAGCAGCGCGCATCCGCGGCCGGTGGTGCTCGTCCACGGCACCTTCGCCGACATGTCCGACAACTGGCAGGCGCTCTCGCCGCTGCTGAAGAACAACGGCTGGTGCGTCTTCGCCCTCAACTACGGCTCCTACGCCGGCAGCGGCGCGGTCGGTATCTACGGAACCGGTGAGATCCGCAACTCGGCCCAGGAACTCTCCGCCTTCGTCGACAAAGTCCTCGCCGCCACCGGCGCCGGCCAGGTCGACCTGGTCGGGCACTCGCAGGGCGGGATGATGCCGCGCTACTACCTCAAGTTCCTCGGCGGCGCCGCCAAAACCCACACCCTGGTCGGCCTCTCGCCCTCCAACCACGGCACCACCGTCGACGGGATCGGCATCCTCGCCCGCTTCTTCCCCGGCGGCGAACAGTTCACCGGCGCCCTCTGCCCGGCTTGCGAGGAGCAGATCATCGGCTCCTCATTCCTCGCCGAACTGAACAGCGGCGGCGACACCGTGCCGGGGGTCGAATACACGGTGATCCAGACCCGCTACGACCAGGTGGTGACGCCGTACACCTCGGCCTTCCTCTCCGGCTCGAACGTGAAAAACATCCTCCTGCAGAGCCAGTGCGTGCTCGACCTCGGCGACCACCTCTCGATGCCCTACGACCACATCGCCGACGCCGACGTCCTCACCGCGCTCGACCCGCTGCATCCGCGGCACCCGCTCTGCACCCCGATCCTCCCGACCGAGGGCGGCTAGCAGCGCTCAGACGCTTCCATTCTCACTGCGGTAGGGCCCCGGCTTCGGCCGGGCCTTGCCGCCGGGGAGGGCGAGGCGGAGGATCGTCCGCTGAACCATCCCCAGCTGCTGCAGGAACGGGCCGCTGTTGTAAGGGAGGCCGTAGCGCTCGCAGACGTCCTTGACCTGCGGCGCGATCTCGGCGTAGCGGGTGCTCGGCATGTCGGGGAAGAGGTGGTGCTCGACCTGGTAGCTGAGGTTGCCGCTGGCGATGTGGAAGAGCGGACCGCCGTCGATGTTGGCCGAGCCGGTGAGCTGGCGGATGTACCAGCCGCCGCGGCTCTCGTCCTCGACCTCCTGCTGGGAGAAGGTGTAGGTCTGGTCGGGGAAGTGGCCGCAGAAGATGATCGCGTAGGCCCAGACGTTGCGGACGATGTTGGCGGTGGCGTCGGCCTTGGCGGTCTGGCGGAAGGTCCTGGCTCCGCTCGTCAGCGCCGCTTCGACCACCGGCGCGAAGCGGCTCTGCCGCTTGCGCCGCTTCACCCGGCCGAGGATCCCGCGCGGGGCCTTGCGCTGGCGCCGCGTCTCGATCACCGCGTCGACCGCGGTCGCGGCGAGGGCGCTGACCAGCGGCCAGGCGATGTAGTCCTTGACGATCTGGTCTTTGGCCTTGCCGGCGATCCCCTTCAGCTCCCGCTTCACCTGTGACTTCGACTTGCGGCCCTTGCGGATCGCCTCGAAGTCGAGGTCGTGCAAGGCGACGCCCCACTCGAACAGCGCCGCCAGGAGCAGGTTGTAGACGGGCTGCGCGAGGTAGACCGGGTTCCACTTCTGCGCCGGGTCGATCCGCATGATCTCGTAGCCGAGGTCCTTGTCCTTGCCGCGGATGTTGGTGTAGGTGTGGTGGACGAAGTTGTGGGAGTGCTTCCAGGCCTCGGCGGTCGAGGCGGTGTCCCAGTCCCAGGTCGAGGAGTGGATGCGGGGGTCGTTCATCCAGTCCCACTGGCCGTGCATGACGTTGTGGCCGATCTCCATGTTCTCGAGGATCTTCGCCGCCGACAGGGAGGCGGTCCCGGCGGCCCAGGCGGCGCGGTTGCGGGAGCCGAGCAGCAGCAGGCGGCCGAGCACGGCAAGGCGCCGCTGCATCTCGATCATGCTCTCGATGTAGCGGCGGTCGCGGTCGCCGAGCTCGCCCATCACCCGGTCGCGGATCGCGTCGAACTCCTCGGCGAGCTGGGCCAGCTGCTCCTCGGAGAGATGCGCCAGCGGGCTCTCCTCGTGGGTGTCGACGGGTGCGGTGCTGGGTGGAACGGTGGTGGTCATCTCGGTTCTAATCCCCTCTTTGTCATAAGGCAATCGCAACGTCGCCTTCTGGCGCGTTGACGCAGGTTCGGACCATCTCTCCCTCTTGCCCGTAGACCTCCCCGGTCCGCAGGTCCCGCACTTCGCCCGAACAGAGCCGGCCGATGCAGGTGTGGCAGATCCCCATCCGGCAGCCGAACGGCAGATCGGCCCCGGCCTCCTCGCCGGCGACGAGGATCGGGGTGCCGCCGTCGCACTCGGCCTCGAGGCCGCTGGAGACGAAGCGGACGCTGCCGCCCTCGCCGGCCACCGCGTCGCCGCCGATCACCGGCTGGAAGCGCTCCATCTCCAGCAGCTCCGGGTCGCCGTCGCTGCGCCAGTGCTGGACCAAGGCGTCGAGCATCTCGCCGGGGCCGGAGACGAAGGCGCGGCGCTCGCGCCAGTCGGGGCAGAGCGCGTCGAGCTCGTGCGGGCCGAAGCGGCCCGCTTCGCCGGTGATCCGCAGGTGCGGCTTGTAGCCCTCGCGGCGGGCGTCGAGCTCGCGCAGCTGCTCGCCGAAGATCACCCGGTCGGGGGTGCGGGAAGAGTGGATGTGGACGACGTCGTCGAGCCGATCGTCGCGGTCGAGGCTGCGCAGCATGCTCATGATCGGGGTGATGCCGCTGCCGGCGCTGATGAAGAGGAGCTTCTCGGGCGGCGGGTCGGGGAGGACGAAGGTGCCTTCGACGCCGCCGAGGCGGACGATGTCCCCCGGCCGCGCCTGGTGGACCAGGTAGGGAGTGACCTTGCCCGCCTCGACCAGCTTCGGCGTGATCCCGATCAGGCCCTCCGGGTGGCCGGGGTCGGTGGTCAGCGAGTAGGCGCGCCAGTGGTGGACGCCGTCGACGATGACGCCGATCCGCAGGTACTGGCCCGCCCGGTGCCCCGGCCACTCGTAGCCCGGCCGGATCAGGATCGTCACCGCGTCGGGCGTCTCGGGGACGATCCGCTCGATCCGACCGCGCAGCTCCTGCGTCGACCAGAGCGGGTTGATCAGTTCGAGGTAGTCGTCGGGCAGCAGCGGCGTGAACAGCGAGCGCACGGCATCCAGGGCGCGGCGGCGAGCCTTCGAGACGTTGGGCTTGGCTCCTTGCTCTGCCATTGATAGATGCTACACCGATCGATGTAATGGTTACGTAAAAGCTCTGGCGCTCCTCGCCGCTGGCTCCTATACCCGCAGCCGTCAGGCTCAGTCGATCAGCTTGACGTCGCTGATTTCAACCTGGTAGCGGCCTTCCTGGTCGCGCGCCGGTGCCGCCTTGTTGAACCAGATCAGGAAGTACTTGGCCGGGGAGCCGAGGTGCAGTTCGACTTCCTCGAGCTCCTTCGCGTCGGTGACCTCGCCTACCGGTTCCCCCCATTCGGTCACTTCTTCGGGCGGTCCCGACGGGCTGGCGAAGATCTCGGCGTCCCAGCCGGGGGTGGGGGTGCGGATGATCATCTCCGAGGGGGTGGCGGTCGACTTCGCGGTAACGTAGAGGCCGACTCCGGGATCGGTGCCTTCCTTGGTGCCGGCGAAGGTCTCGCTGTCGTAGTGCTCGCTGCTCCAGGCGGTGCCGGTCGGGTTGCCGTCGACGGCGAGGCTGATCGCTTCGGAGTCCTCTTCGCCGTCGCCCTGCGGGTCGTAGTCGGAGGCGCCCGAGAGCGGCACCGTCTTGCCCTTGTCCTTCAGCGCCCCGCCGCCCCCGCCGGGGCCGTTGCCGCTGCTGATCAGCAGGACCGCCGCCAGAACTCCGGCGGCGGCGAGCAGCAGCACCAGCACGGCGACGCGGGACCAGCGGCTGCCGCCGGCAAGCTTGCGTTCGGCCGGCGGCACCGCCTCGAGGACGCTGGTCGCCTCGCCGGTGGTCGAGCCCGCCCGCGCCGCCTCGACCTCGAGCGCGGTCGAGAGGTCGTCGATCAGCTCGCCGACGGTCTGGTAGCGGTCGGCCGGGTCCTTCGCCGTCGCCCGCTCGACCGTCATCGCCGCCGCGGCGGAGAGCTCGGGTCGGCGCTGCTGGACGTCGGGCAGCTCCTCGTTGACGTGTTTCATCGCCACCCCGACCTGGCTGTCGGCGCTGAACGGGACCTGCCCGGTCAGCATCTCGTAGAGGACGACGCCGAGCGAGTAGATGTCGGAGCGCTGGTCGACCGGGTGGCCCATCGCCTGCTCGGGGGCGACGTAGTCGGTGGTGCCGAGGACGCGGCCGGTCGCGGTCATCCCGTCCTGCTCGAGCTGGCGGGAGATCCCGAAGTCGGTCAGCTTCGCCCGCCCCTCTGCGTCGATCAGGACGTTCTGCGGCTTGATGTCGCGGTGGACCATGTTGCGGGCGTGGGCGACGGTGAGCCCGCGGGCGATCTCGATCGCGTAGGCGAGCGCCTCCTGCGCGTCGAGGGCGCCGACCCGGTTGATCCGCTGCTTCAGCGTCTCGCCTTCGACGTACTCGAAGACGATGTAGGGGTGGCCGCCGTCCTCGCCGGCGTCGATCACGGCGACGACGTTGGGGTGGGAGAGCTTCGCCACCGCCCGCGCCTCCTGGCGGAAGCGCTCGAGCTGGTCGGCCTGCTCGGACATCTCCCGGTGCATCACCTTCACCGCCACCTGGCGGTCGAGGGTGGTGTCGCGGGCGAGGTAGACCGTGGACATCCCGCCGCTGCCGAGTTTCGCCTCCAGCTTGTAGCGGCCGGACAGCACGGTTCCGATCATCTGCGAACTAATCGAGGCCCGGTCGCTCACTCTCCGGCCAACGTTACGACGCTTCGCTTGTCAAGGCGATTCAGAGGATGCGCCGTGGGCCTTCGGTTGCGTGGCCGATGCGCCGCGCCTCGGGGTAGGAGGAGCGCAGCAGCTCCAGCGCCGCGGCTTCGTCGGCCGCCGCGACGACGACGCAGAAGCCGCAGCCCATGTTGAAGACCTTGCTCATCTCTTCGTCGGAGACGCCGCCGCGCTCCTGGATCAGCTCGAAGATCGGCTGTGGCGGCAGCGGCGCGTCGATCTCGTAGCCGACGTCGGCGGCGAGGCGGAGCAGGTTCTCGGTCCCGCCGGAGGTGATGTGGGCGAGGCCGCGGACGTCGACCTCCGAGCGCAGGAGGGCGACGATCGGCTTGACGTAGATCTGGGTCGGTTGCAGCAGCTCCTCGCCGAGCGGGCGGCCGAGGCGGCCTTCGGGGTCCTCGTCGAGGCCGATTCCCTCCAGGGCCGAGCGGGCGAGGGTGTAGCCGTTGGAGTGAATCCCGGTCGAGGGCAGGCCGATGACGACGTCGCCCGGCTCGACCGCGAAGCCGTCGATAACTTCATCAAGTGGAACCCGGCCGATGCAGGCACCGGAGACGTCGACGCCGCGGACCAGCTCGCCGAGCTGGGCGAGCTCGCCGCCGGTGATCTCGATCCCGGCCAGCTCGGCACCGCGAGCCAGGCCGACGCCGATTTCCTCGCAGACCGCCGGATCGGCCTTGTCGACGGCGATGTAGTCGACCATCGCCAGCGGCTCGGCGCCGACGCAGATCACGTCGTTGACGTTCATCGCCACGCAGTCGATGCCGACGGTGTCGAACTTGCCGAGCTCCTCGGCGACAACCAGCTTGGTCCCGACCCCGTCGGTGGAGAAGGCGATCCCGTTCGTCTCGTCGAAGCGGATCACGCTCGCGTAATGCCCGGGCAGCGGCACCTGCGCCGACGGCCGCCCGAGGTCGATCGCCCCGAGCGCCCGCACCAGTCCGGCTACGGCCGAATCCGCCGCCCCCTGGTCGACCCCGGCCTTCGCGTAGGCATCGCTCATCGGGTTGATTCTTTCAGTCTTCCGTTTGGATCAGATGGCCGGGAAATAATGCCGATTTCCAGGGATATCCAAATCAATCCAAATTCATCCAAAATTTGGATCACCGACATCTCGGGTGTGCAGCCTCTTCAGCACGACGGCCGCCAGGCCGAGCCGATAGGCCGCATACGGCCAGAGGGCGCGATCGCGCTCGACCAGCTGGATCAGTCGTTGCGAGGCGAGGGTGGAGGCGAAGGAGGCGGCGACGCCGATGCCGAGGGAGCGGCGCAGCTCTGGGGTGGTGCCGCGGCGGGCGAGGCGGGTGCCCTTGAGGGCGGTGGCGCCGACGATGATCGGGAGGGCGATCGTGCGGGAGAGGAGGTTGGCCTGGTCGCGGGAGAAGCGGCGCCAGCGGGCCGCTGCCAGGGTGACGCCGTTGCGAGAGACGCCCGGGGCCAGCGCCGCCGCCTGGGCGATGCCGAGGGCGAGGCCGTCCATCGGGGTCGCGTCGCCGCGACCGCGCCGCTGTGGCCGCCGGTCGGCGGCGAGCATCGCCAGCGCCCCGGCGATCAGCCCGTAGGCGGTCGCCCGCGGCCCGCCGAGGTGCCGCTCGATCGGGCGCTCGAGCGTGTAGCCGACCACCGCCGCCGGCAGGAAGGAGAGGCCGAGCAGCAACGCCCGGCGGCCGTCGAACTGGCGCAGCTCCTCGGCGATCACCCGGCGCTGGCCGATCAGCAGTGCCGCCGCCGCGCCGGTGTGAAGCGCCACCTCGAGGCTCTTGCGCAGCTCTGGATCGACCTCGTCCCAGTCCCAGTTCGCGAGCCAGGGGAGGAGGACGATGTGGGCGGAGCTGGAGACCGGCAGCAGCTCCGCCGGGCCTTGGACCAGCCCCAGCGCGATCGCGCGCGGGGCGGGGATGCCGCCGTCGCTCAAACGCCCCTGGTGCCGGCGGGCTCCGTCTCCGGCCGAGCCGCCGGCTCCCCCTCGCCGGGACCGCCCCCGCCGCGCCGCCGCTTGACCAGCCAGTAGACGACGCCGACGACGATCGCCGCCAGGACCACGTAGTCGAGGTAGCCGAGTTTGTGGCGCCAGTCTTCCCAGTTGTCGCCGACCGCTTCGCCGACCAGGGCCAGCATCAGCACCCAGGGGATCGAGCCGAGCAGGGTGTAGGCGCTGAAGCGCCAGAACGGCATCTTCGCCACCCCGGCCGGCAGCGAGATGAAGGTGCGGATGATCGGCAGCATCCGGGAGAAGAAGACGGTGGCGGCGCCGTAGCGAGCGAACCAGTCGTCGGCCCATTTCAGGTGCTTGGGGCTGATGTGGATCAGCTTGTTCTTTTCCAGCAGGTCGATGCGCCCGTAATAGCCGACCGCGTAGGCGATCCAGGAGCCGACCAGGTTGCCGAGCACGCCCGCGGCGACGATCCCGAACAGGGTCATTTCGCCTTCGGAGACGCTGAAGCCGGCGAAGAGCATGATCGCCTCGCTCGGGACCGGGATACAGGCGGACTCGAGCACCATCAGCGCGAAGACGCCGAGCTCGCCGGCTGAGCCGATGAATTCGGTGGCGACTTCGATTACCGGTTCGACGACCTTGTCGCTCAGGGTGGCGAGCAGGAGGGGGCCCATGCAGCGCCCATCGTATGGATAAAGCTGAAGCCCCCGTAAACTGAGGCCTTCATGCGCCGGTTGAACCACCCCGTCTACCGGAACCGGGTTCTGCAGGTAGCGGCCGATGCCGTGCTCCTCGCGCTGGCGTATTTCCTCGCCTTCCAGCTGCGCTTCCTCGACCAGCCGCACGGCTGGCCGCACCGCTACGAGGTCCTCTTCGCGCAGTCGGTCGGCTTCGTCGTCGCCGGCAAGCTGATCGTCTTCGCCGGCTTCGGGCTCTACCAGAAGTGGTGGCGCTACGTCAGCGGCCGCGACTTCATGCTGATCCTCCGCGCCGTCGCCGTCGCCAGCGCGATCCTGGTCGTCGTCTTCGCGGTCGCGAAGCCGTTCGCCCACACGCTGCCGCGCTCGGTCGAGGTCACCGACTTCGTCCTCACCCTGATCCTGATCGCCGGCGCCCGCCTGACCGTCCGGCTGATCGTCGAACGCCCGAGCCGCGGCGCCCGCCTGCCCAAGCACGAGGTGCTGGTGATCGGCGCCGGCTCCGGCGGCCAGATGGTCGTCCGCGAGCTGCAGCTGAACCCGGCCCTCGGCGCCACCGCGATCGGCTTCGTCGACGACGACCCGCGCAAGCGGGGGATGCGGATGCTCGGCCTCAAGGTGCTCGGCTCGACCAAGCAGATCGAGCAGATCCTCGACGAGACCAAACCCGACGAGGTGGTGATCGCGATCCCCTCGGCGCCGGGGACCCTGCGCGCCCGCATCGTCGCCGCCTGCCGCGACCGCGAGATCCCGATCCGCACCCTGCCGACCGTCTTCGAGCTGCTGCGCGGCGGCGTCCAGCTGAACAAGCAGCTGCGCGAGGTCCGGGTCGAGGACGTGCTCGGCCGCGAGCCGATCGTCCGCGAGCTCGACCGCGTCGGCGCCTACCTGACCGACAAGATCGTCCTCGTCACCGGCGCCGGCGGCTCGATCGGCTCCGAGCTCTGCCGCCAGATCGCCCAGGTCAAACCGCGGCTGCTGGTGATGCTCGACCACGCCGAGGACAACCTCTTCCAGATCGACCGCGAGATGGTCGAGGAGCGCCACTTCGCCCACTGCGAGTCGGTGCTCGCCGACTGCAAGGAGCCGCACCGGATGCTGGAGGTTATGCAGCGGTTCAAACCGCAGGTCGTCTTCCACGCCGCCGCCTACAAGCACGTGCCGCTGATGGAGGCCAACCCGCTGGAGGCGATCCGCAACAACGCCCTGGCCACGAAGATCACCGCCGAGACGGCGGC
>DASTGL010000269.1:0-2628 GCA_035719145.1 Solirubrobacterales bacterium | reverse complement strand
GAGGTTGCCGGACGGGGGCGGGTTGGAGACTTGGCTGGCAAGTGGATACCTAAACCGGTTCCACCGGAATGGAACAGCAGCGCGCCGACGGAGATGTTGCCGGGGTGAGAAACCGGGCCACGCGGCTCCTTAAGGTGTAGGCGGATGGCCGACGTCTCGACCCCGCTCTCGATCCTCGACCTCGCCGCCGTCGGCAGGGAGGAGACGATCGCCGCGAGCTTCGCCGGCAGCGTCGAGCTGGCGAAGACGGCGGAGCGGGCCGGCTACAGACGCGTCTGGTACGCCGAGCACCACAACATCTCCTCGATCGCCTCCTCGGCGACGGCGGTGCTGATCGCCCACGTCGCCGCCAACACCGAGACGATCCGGCTCGGCGCCGGCGGGGTGATGCTGCCGAACCACTCGCCGCTGGTGATCGCCGAGCAGTTCGGGACGCTGGAGACGCTGCACCCGGGGCGGATCGACCTCGGCCTCGGCCGCGCGCCGGGGACCGACCAGCGCACCTGGATGGCGCTCCGCCGCGATCCGCACGCCAGCGACCGCTTCCCCCAGGACGTCGTCGAGCTGCAGCGCTTTCTCTCAGACGAGGAGCCGCTCCCCGGCCTGCGGGCGATCCCCGGCCGCGGCACCCACGTCCCCCTCTACATCCTCGGCTCCTCCCTGTTCGGCGCCGAACTCGCCGCCCAGCTCGGCCTCCCCTACGCCTTCGCCTCCCATTTCGCCCCGCGCTTCCTGCACGAGGCGCTCAAGGTCTACCGCGAGGAGTTCAAGCCCTCCAAGCAGCTGCGGGAGCCCTACGCGATCGCCGGCGTCGGCGTGATCGCCGCCGACACCGCCGAGAGCGCCGCCGCCCAGCTGGAAGCCGCCCGCCGGGTCCGCGCCCGCGCCCTCTTCGGCCGCGGCCGCAAGCTGAGCGAAGACGACGTCACGGAGCTGCTCGCCTCACCGCAGGCGGCGGCCGTCGACGAGATGCTCGCCTGCACCGCCACCGGCCTCGCCGACGAAGTCGCCGATTACCTGCGGCAGTTCGCCGCCGATACCGGCGCCGACGAGCTGATGACCGTCCACTACGCCGACTCCGTGCCCAACCGCCTGCGCTCGGTCGAGCTGCTGAGCTGACTGAGCGTCGGGCGCCGCCGCCCACACACAAGTATCGGCCCATACCCTTATGCGCGCACAAATCAGACCTACGCGATTTGCAGGGAAAAAGCGATTCGCTAGCGCCCGAGAGCAGCGCGATCTCTTAGCGAACGGGCACTTCCTTGCCCTGCCGTCCCAAGCCTGCTCAGATCTTCCCAGAGCAGTCGCAAGACGGCTTCATTATTTCTCCTGAAAGGCGCCCCGCAAGGGGCGTCTTTTTTCTTTCCCCGGGTGCCTTCGGTCCCCGAGGCCTAAGGAAAACCTCTCGCTCCCTTCGGGAACCCTCTATGTTCTTTGTAGGAGGAGGAACTAATGGAGCGAACGATGACGCGGTCTGCGGACAAACCTGCGCTCCGCGCCGGGGGTCAGACCTTGATGCTCCTGGCGACTTCCCTCAACGTCGAAATCCTGCGCTATCTCGAGCAGGAGCCGCGGCCTTTGCAGGACCTTCGCAACAAGCTCGGCCTTCCTCCGCAGAGCACGATGCGCCTCCACCTGCGCACCTTGAATGAGACCGGCGCAATCGAGCGGCGGGCCCGCAACGAATTCCCGACCTCCGCCGAGTTCGAGATCACCCAGGCAGGCCGAGACCTGCTCGAGGTCGGGGAGGGTGTTCAGACCTGGCTTCAGGCCGCCCCCGGGGAACCCAAGGAACTCGCGAGCACCGGCGCGAAGAGCGCGATCAAGGCCCTTGTCTCAGGCTGGTCCAGCCACCTCGTCCGCATCCTCGCCGCCCGCCCGCTCTCGCTCACCGAGCTCGACAGCCTCATCCCCCGGATCAGCTACCCCTCGCTGGAGCGGCGTCTCACCGCCATGCGGGAATGCGGCCTGGTCGAGATGCCACAGACCCCGGGAAGGTTGAAACCCTATGAAGTGACCGAATGGCTGCGCCTGGCGACCGTCCCGGTCACCGCCGCGATCGGGTGGGAGCGCGCGCACGCGCCGGAATCGACTCCCGCGGTCGGCCGCCTCGACGTCGAGGCGGCGTTCCTGCTGGCTATGCCGCTACTCGAGCTGCCACCGGAATTAACCGGCAAATGCCGGCTGGCGGTGGAGGTCCACGACGGCACCTCGCCCGTCTTCGCCGGCGTCGTCGTCAGCATCGAGGCAGGGGAAGTTACGTCCTGCGTTGCCAACCTGGAGAGCGAAGCCGAAGCCTGGGCCTCAGGTAAACCCCTCACCTGGCTGCGTCAGCTCAACCTGAAAGCCGATGGCGAGCTCGAACTTGGCGGCGACAGGACCCTCGCCCGATCGATCTTGGGAGCCCTACCCCGTACCGCTAGGGAACGACAAAGGCCCTAGACGTTACCTCGTCAGGTTGCAATTAGTTACACGCGCGAGATTATGTTCAACTGCTATTTGCAGGCAGTTTTTTGTGAACTCGCACATTTTTGAAGCCGCGTCAAAGGTCGATTAGGCGCCCTCATTGAACTTCCTCCCGAGAAGCGAAGAATGGGGTGACCAATCGAAATACCCCGCTGCCGAAGG
>DASTGL010000268.1:0-7900 GCA_035719145.1 Solirubrobacterales bacterium | reverse complement strand
TGCGGCTACGAGGACATCCGCTCCTTCCAGCGGGCCGAGGTGATGGTCGCTCCGGCGCTGATGAGCGAGGGCAAGAAGCTGCAGAACGAGCAGCATGTGGGGATGGGGTCCAACGGGCGGGCTGCTGTGTCCACGGGGGTTGCCGTTTCGGATGACTGACGTAGTTCAGAGCGCGGGGCCGGCCGGTCCTGTCGCCGCAGGGGACCCACCCCCTCCTGCAACTGCGCAGGAGGGGGTCCCCCCTACGACGCCACCCACCGGAGGGGCGTTGGAGGAGGTGCTTGTCCTCGATTTCGGGGGGCAGTACTCCCAGCTGATTGCCCGGCGGATCCGGGAATGCGGGGTCTTCGCCGAGCTGTTGCCGGCGAATACTTCGATCGAGAAGATCAAGGAGCGGAAGCCGAAGGGGCTGGTGCTGTCCGGGGGGCCGGCGTCGGTCTATGAGCCGGAAGCTCCGAAGTTTCCGACGCAGCTGCTCGATCTCGACATTCCGATGCTGGGGATTTGTTACGGGATGCAGGCGATGGCGTTGGCGCTTGGGGGTCGGGTCGAGTCGGCTGAGACGGGGGAGTTCGGGCGGACCGATCTGGTGCTGCGAGATGGAGGCGGGCAGCTGCTCGGCGGGCTGCCGGAGGAGCAGAGCTGCTGGATGAGTCACCGCGACGCCGTCTTCGAGGCGCCGGAGGGGTTCACCGCGCTCGCCTCCAGCCCGAGCTCGCCGGTCGCCGCCTACGAGCTGCCCGACCGCGGCCTCTACGGCATCCAGTTCCACCCCGAGGTCGTCCACACGCCCTACGGGACCGAGATCCTCACCCGCTTCTTGCGCGACGTCGCCGGCTGCAAGGAGCAGTGGTCGCCGCAGTCGGTGATCGAAGAGCAGGTCGAGAAGATCCAGGCTCAGGTAGGCGAGGGGAAGGTGATCTGCGGCCTCTCCGGCGGCGTCGACTCCTCGGTCGCCGCGCTGCTCGTCCACAAGGCGATCGGCGACCAGCTCACCTGCGTCTTCGTCGACCACGGGCTGATGCGGATGAACGAGGCCCAGCAGGTGGTCGAGGCCTTCAGCCAGTTCGAGATCCCGCTGGTTCACGTCGAAGCCGAAGAGCGCTTCCTCGCCAAGCTCGCCGGCAAAGACGATCCCGAGGAGAAGCGGAAGATCATCGGCACCGAGTTCATCCGCGTCTTCGAGGAGGAGGCGGCGAAGCTCGAGGACGTCGACTACCTGGTCCAGGGCACGCTCTACTCCGACGTGATCGAGTCCGGCGGCTCTGACCACGCGGCGACGATCAAGTCCCACCACAACGTCGGCGGGCTTCCCGACGACCTCGAGTTCGAGCTGGTGGAGCCGCTGCGGATGCTGTTCAAGGACGAGGTCCGCGCGGTGGGCGCCGAGCTGGGGCTGCCCGAGCGCATGGTCTGGCGCCAGCCCTTCCCGGGCCCCGGCCTGGGGATCCGGATCGTCGGCGGGGAGGTCAACAAAGAGCGCCTCGACATACTCCGCGCCGCCGACGCGATCCTCCAGGAGGAGATTCGCGCCGCCGAGCTCTACCGCCAGCTCTGGCAGTCGTTCTGCGTGCTGCCCGTGGTCCGCTCGGTCGGCGTCCAGGGGGACGGCCGCACCTACGCCTACCCGATCGTGATCCGCGCCGTCACCTCCGACGACGCGATGACCGCCGACTGGGCCCGCCTGCCCTACGACCTACTGGAGCGGGTCTCCAACCGGATCATCAACGAGATCCGCGACGTCAACCGCGTCGCCCTCGACATCTCCTCGAAGCCGCCGGCGACGATCGAGTGGGAGTAGACGAGGGCCGCTAAGCGGCCTCCAGCGATCCCGCGGTCTCGAAGGCGGCCTGCCCGACCACGGCGGAGACGGCGTTCTTGCCGCCGTTCTCGCTGAGCCGGTCCTGGCTGCGCAGGTGCGCCGCCAGCATCAGCTTCGTCGCCTCTTCCATCACCGCGACGATCTCCTTCCACCCCTCCTCGTCGAGGCAGAGAGGCATCCAGCGGAAGACCGTGTCGTCGCGGCCGTCGAGGGTGCCGGCTTCGAGCGCCGCGATCGCCTTGTCGAGGAACGTCCGCAGAGTCGCGGCCGAGACGCCGCTGAGCAGCGACGGCGGCACCTTGCGCCACTGCGGATCGCCGACGAAGGCCCGCGGGGTCGCCTTGTAGAAGTGCTCGATCGCTCCGCGCACCTGTCCCGTGTCCACCAGTTCCAGCGCCCCCAGCCGATCGAGCTCACGCGTGTGGTACGCGACGCCGCTGAGGTCCGTCTCGAGCTTCTCGGCAAGCGTGTTGGGGCTGGCGACGTGGTCGGTGAGAGCCTCGAGGATCCTGATTCTCAGGGGATGAGCGACCGAGCGGACCAGCCGCTGGTCGATTGCTTCTGCGGGTTCTTCTGGCATGACGGGGCTCCTTGGAGTGGGGGCAGTACGAGTTTGTTCGTCGCTCACGCTCCTACGTATAGACCATTTGATTGGTCTAATCCAGAACACTTAATTTCGCCACAAGATGCTGCGCGGATCAGACGCCGGCAACTCGGGTCACCCCGAAGACGAAGAAGAAGCCCAGCGCCGTCAGCGCCACTCGCAGTGCAGACCCCTGGGCGTGGGCCTCCGGCAGCAGGTCGGCCGCCCCGATGTAGAGGAATATCCCGCAGTACACGCAAAGCGCGTAGCCGAGGCTCTGGTCGGAGATCGAGGTCTGGGAGCCGACGACGGCGCCCAGGAGCGGGGCCAGAGCGTCGATCGTCAGCCATTTGACCGCCGCCTGGCGGCTGCCTGAGCGCCGCAGGACGTAGCTGACGGTGTTCAGCCCGTCGGCGAAGTCGTGGCTGATCACGGCGAGGAAGACGAGCAAGCCGGTCGCCGAGTCGACGCCGAAGGCCAAGCCGATCCCGAGCCCGTCGAGGAAGCTGTGGGCCGAGAGGCCGGCAGCCCCGAGGACCCCGACCCGGTCGGTCCCGAGCGCCGCCACCGCGTCCTCACGGTCGTGCAGGACCAGGAGCCGGGCGGTGAGGAAGAAGCCGAGGAAGCCGGCCGCCACCAGGACCGTGGCGAGATCGTTGTCGCCGACCGCGTCCAGCCCCTCGGGGAGGACGTCGAGCAAGGCGACCGCGACGACGACCCCGCCGGTCAGCGCCAGCAGGGTGGGAAGGCGGTCGGAGAAGCGCAACCCGATCCGGCCGCCGATCAGGGTCGCGACCACGGTCAGCCCGGCGAGCGGGATCGCCAGCGCCGGCATCAGTTGTCCCGCTCGCCGCAGCGCGGACAGACGCCGCGCAGGAGGACGTCGTGGGCGACGATCTCGAACTCGGCCCGCTCGCCGATGCCCTCGATCGCCCGCTCCAGCGCCGGGTCCGAAAAGGGCACCAAGCGCCCGCAGCGGACGCAAACCATGTGGTGGTGATGACCGCCGGGATCGTTGCGCTCGAAGGCGACGACCTCGCCACCGACGTCGACCCGATGCACCAGTTCCAGCTGCTCGAGCTGCTCCAGCGTCCGATAAACGCTGGCCCGCCCGACCTCCGGCAACCGCCGGTCGATCTCCAACGCCGTCAGCGCACAGCTCTCACCGCCCAGCAACTCAATCACTCGCTGCCGCGCGGCCCCGGCACGAAACCCAGCCTCGCCCAGCCGCGCCCTAGCTCGTTCCGTCCAGCTCATGTCGGAGACCCTACATGAAAATGAGACCCGTTCTTATTTCTTTGAATCGCATTTTGGGAGGCGAGCGCTGGGAAGGGGGGTGAGGCTGTGGGCGCGGCGACTTATGTCGATATGACCGCCATAACTCGCCGCACTCAGGCTTGGCACCGCGCAAGCACCATCGCTGACCGCCAACACGGCGTGCTCGCGCGCGAGCAGCTGCGCAGCTTGGGCTTCAAAGACGGAGCGATCAGCCACGCCGTCACGACCGGCCGACTGCACCGCGTCTTCCGTGGTGCCTACGCATTGGGACACAGCCACATCGGAGAGCGCGGGCGACTGATGGCGGCGACCCTCGCTTGCGGAAACGGTGCCGTCGTTTCCTACCGCAGTGCGGGAGCGTTGCTTGGCCTGCTCGACAATGGTCCCGCAGTCATTGACGTGATCGCTCCACCGTCCCACGGCCGCGGGATCGACGGCATCTACTTGCACCGTGTCCGGCCACCTCGGCTCGAGGAGACCGGGACCTTCGATCGGATTCCCTGCACGAGCCCCGCCCGAACGCTCGTAGACCTCGCGGGCACCGTCGGCGAATGGACGCTGCGGAGTGCCTTCGAGCGGGCGGCGCGCAAGGAGTGGCTCGACCTCGCGGCGATCGAAGCCTCGATCGACCCGCGGCGACGAGGAATGAAGATGCTGCTGAAGCTGATCGACGAATGGCGCGGAGCAGCGCCCCTGCTCACCAAACGCGGCAAGCTCAAGAGCCCCTTGGAGGCGAAGGTGCTGCCGCTGATCGTCGGGCGTGACCTCCCGCCGCCGCTCTTCAACGCCCCCGTCCAGATCGCCAAAGGCCGCGTCGAGGTCGACTTCCTCTGGCCCGACCATCACTTCGCCCTGGAGGCCGACAGCCGAGACTTCCACGCCACCCATATCGCATTCGAGCGCGACCGCTGGCGGGACCGGGAACTGATGAGAGCCGGCTACTCGGTACTGCGCGTGACCAGCCGCCAAGCCGAACGAGAAGCCGAGGCAGTCGCCGACACGGTCGCCACCCGTCTCTCCCGTAGTTCCTAACCGTTCCTGGCTGTCCCCAGCGGCCGGAGCTACCTCCAAGCGGTTGGAGCTACCTACGAGTACGCGTCCCACTTCTCGAGATAAGGAAGCGGGTCAAAGGGAGACCCCCCCTCGTACCAGCCCGGCGCTCCCCACATCTCGAAGTGGAGGTGGCAGCCGACGGCGTCTCCGGTTTCTCCGACGACCCCAATCGGCTGGCCGGTGCGGACGGTTTCGCCGGTGTGTAGGGGGGAGGGTTCGGCGAGGTGGGCGTACATGAAGTCGTTCGGGGTCCCGCGTCCGTCGATGACGATGTAGTTGCCGGCGTTGCCCTCGTAGCCCGCGTACTGGACGATGCCGCCGCGGGCGGCGACGAGCGGGGTGCCGCAGGCGGCCATCACGTCCTGGCCCTGGTGGGTGTGGCCGGACCGGGGGGCGCCGAAGCGACCGGCGCCCATCCCGAATTCGTGCGCCCCGAGGATCGGGAAGGCGTAGCCGTAGAAGGCGAAGCCGAGGCTGAGGGTGGTGGAGGCGGTCGCCTTGCGCGCCGCCGGCGCTTCGGTCGCCGCCTGCGGACTGATCCGGAAGCTGTAGCGGCCGTTGCGGGCGGGCCGGCCTTCGTCGGTGGTCCCGTCCCAGCGGACCTTGGCCGCCACGTTCGGGGCGACGTTTTCGCGGTAGAAGGTCTTGACGACGGCCCCCGTCGCGTCGACGACGTCGATCCGCAGATCGTTTTCAGGCTGGCTGCTGCCGATCGTGAAGGTCAGCTTGGGATAGCGGTAGCCGAAGTAGAAGGACTTCCGCGGGCTGGTTTCGGCGGCGACGAGCGAGAGGGCGCCGGCGCTCGGAGCGCTCGCGGGCGCCCCTGAGGGGCTGCCTTTGACGGTGGGCGTCGTGCCCGGGATGGCGGCGCCGCCGGTGGTTGCGGAGGCGGCGGCGCAAAACGCGAGCAGCAAGGCCATCGCCACGGCCCACACAGTTATTCCGATATTCCCGGCCACAGCAGGCCGGACGAACCCATTGCTGCTCAACTGCTAGCCCTCTCTTTCCGTCGCCTGCGGAGTTAGCTGACGGGCTCGCGCTGAAAGAGTTGCGCTACGGACGCTTTTCGTCCGATTCGCCCCTGGGACCTGCAAGGCCCCTTCGGTTCCTCCGCTCCCGCACAGTGGCCTGCACGGGATTCGGCTTTTGCTCGGGCGGCAGTATAGAGGTGAAGATGGCTATCATCCCCCGGCCGCGTCGGTGAATCCGCGCGGTTTTTGCGCGATGAAGACCTTTGTAGCCACTCCAGCCAACCGCCAGCGCGACTGGTACGTCGTCGATGCCGAGGGGAAGACCCTCGGTCGTCTCGCGACCCAGATCGCCGACATGCTGCGCGGCAAGCGCAAGCCGGAGTACACGCCGCACATCGACACCGGCGACTTCGTCGTCGTCGTCAACGCGGAGAAAATCCGCGTCACCGGCGACAAGCTGGCGCAGAAGACCTACTACCGCCACAGCGGCTACCCCGGCGGGATCAAGTCGCGGACGCTCGGCGAGATGCTCGAGCGCAAGCCCGAGGAAGTGATCCGCAAGGCTGTCAAGGGGATGCTGCCGCGCAACCGGCTCGCCCGCCAGCAGCTGACCAAGCTGAAGGTGTACGCCGGGCCCGACCACCCGCACGCGGCCCAGCAGCCGAAAACGATGGAGACCGACTGAACTTGATGGACGAGCAGAACACCCCGGAGCAGGACGAGACCACTCAGGAGGAGCAGGCGCCCGAGGCCGCGGCCGAGGAGCAGCCGGTCGCCGAGGAGCAGGCGCCTGAGGGGCAGCCGTCCGAGGAGGTCGCCGAGGAGCCCGTCGCCGAGGAGGTGACCTCGCCTGAGCCGGATCAGGACGTTGAGGAGCCGACTGCCGAGGAGGCCTCGACCGAGGAGGAGCCGGAGGAGACTCCGCCCGCCGAGCCGGAGGCGAAAGAGAAAAAAGACGTCATTCCCGGGGCCGATCTCGAGCCGATCCTGGTCGAGCCGGACAAACCTGAGCTGAGCGCCGAGGAGAAAGCGCGGCTCGAAGCCGAGGAAGAAGAGAAAGCTCGCCGCGAAGCCGAACTCGCCGCCGCCGAGGAGACCGACGCCGCCACCAGCCGCGCGCCGGCCAAAATGGAGAAAGGCGCCCGCTTCCTCGCTACCGGCAAACGCAAGAGCTCGATCGCCCGCGTCACCCTGCTGCCCGGCGACGGCAAGATCACGATCAACAAGCGCGACCTCGAGGAGTTCTTCCCGCGGCCGCTGCATCAGACGATGGTCAAGCAGCCGCTCGTCGTCTCCGGCTACGAGGGCAACGTCGACGTCCGCGTCCGCGTCCACGGCGGCGGTATCAGCGGCCAGGCCGGAGCGGTCCGCCACGGCGTCGCCCGCGCGCTGACCGAGATCGACGCCGAGCTCCGCGGCGACCTCAAGCGCCGCGGCTTCCTCACCCGCGACGCCCGGGTCAAGGAGCGCCGCAAGGCCGGTCTCAAGAAGGCCCGTAAGCGCCCGCAGTTCAGCAAGCGCTGATTTGGACGGGGTGAAGACCGCGCGCAAGCTCTTCGGAACCGACGGGGTCCGGGGAGAGGCCGGCACCTTTCTCACTGCCGAGCTGGCTACGGCGCTCGGCCGCGCCACCACCGCGACCCTCGAGGCCGAGCGGCCGCAGGTCCTGATCGTCCGCGACACCCGCGAGTCCGGCCCGATGCTGGAGGCCGCGCTGGCCGCCGGGATTGCCGCCGCGGGGGGGGACGCCCTGCTCGCCGGGGTGCTACCCACCCCCGCCGCGGCGATCCTCGTCCGCCGCCTCGGGCTCGACCTCGCCGCCATCGTCTCCGCCTCCCACAACCCCTTCGGCGACAACGGGATCAAGTTCTTCGACGGCAACGGCGTCAAGCTCCCCGACGAGGTCGAGGCCCGGATCGAGGCCCGGATCGACGAGGCCCCGGCGGCCGACCACCCGGGTCGCGTCCGCGAGCTGAACGGCGGTCTCGCCGACTACCTGCGCGAGCTGCAGGCGGCCTTCCCGCTCGATCTCACCGGTCGCCGCGTCCTCCTCGACTGCGCCAACGGCGCCACCTTCGAGGCGGCGCCGGCGATCTTCGAGCGCCTCGGCGCCGAGGTCGAAGCGCTCGCGGTCGAGCCCGACGGCCGCAACATCAACGCCGGCTGCGGCTCCACCCACATCGACTCCCTTTC
>DASTGL010000267.1:0-4045 GCA_035719145.1 Solirubrobacterales bacterium | reverse complement strand
ATCGCCAGCCCGATCGCCCCGATCACGACCAGCAGGGCGCCGAGGAAGGAGGCCGAGGACCAGACGGCGACGCCGGCCACGATCAGGAGGACCGCCGGCAGCACCCCGAAGAGGAAGACGGCGCCGCCGATCGCGATGTTGCCGGTGATCTGCTGCCCCCAGCGCTGGCGGAACATCGAGGCCGAGCGTTTGATCGTCTCGACCGGACCGGTGCCCTCGATCGCGATCACCGGCACCGCCAGGAAGGTGACCAGGGACCAGGCCATGCCGACCAGGCGGGCGGCGATCTGGCCGCCGATCCCGCCCTGGTTCTCGAGCAGCCCCATCACCGCGCTGATCGCGGTGTTGACCGCGGCCCAGCCGCAGATCTGCGGGAAGCGGCTGCGGGCGACGGCGATCCCGTCGGCGACCGTGGCCTGCTGGCCGCGGAAGATCATGTCCGCGCACGCCGCCAGGGCGACGCTGAAGAAGAAGCCGATCACGCTGAGCGCGTAGACGCCGATCACGACCAGCGGAATCGCCCCGGCGAGCTGGTCCTGGTCGAAGAGGTAGAGGCCCGGGCCGAGGAAGACGATCGCCGGCACGATCGTCGCCACCGCGCCGTAGAGCGGAAAGCGGATCAGCTCCCGGTTGTCGTTCAGCAGGCCCCAGCTTTTCTTCGTCAGACCCCAACCGCGCTTGATCCGGCTCATGTCTCTCCCTCTAGGTGGACGGTTACGGCGAGCTTCGCCGACTCAGAAGGTTTCGGCAAGCCCGGGCGTGCGCTTTACGCCCCGCTCCTCGAAGTAGTCCCACTCCTGGGCGCCGAGCTCGGTCGCCGGCGGGTCGGCGTAGACCCACTCGCGGGCGATCCGGTGCCAGTTGCGCTTCGCCCGCAGCTGCCCGAGCACGGCGACGACGCCGATTTCCATCCGCCGCCCCATCAGCTCCTCGGCCGGCAGGCTCTCGCGCCGCATCAGGTCGAAGTACTCCGAGCGCGGATCGTTGGTCGATTCGATGATCTTCATCACGATCCGCGGCGTGATTTCCAGCTCCCGGTCCTCCATCACGAACCAGCCGCCGACGTCCCGCATGTGTGCGAGCAGCCGCTCGGCGTCGAGCTTCGAAGGCTTCTTGATGAAGCCGAGGTCGTGCAGCGCCTGGCGGAAAGCCTCGGGGTCGTTGCGCGAGGCGGCGTCGAAGGCGCGCTGCTCGAGCAGGATCTGCTCGCGGTCGAGCTTCTTCGTCATCCCGAAGTCGAGGAAGGCGACGCGGCCGTCGGGCATCAGCAGGTAGTTGCCGGGGTGGGGGTCGGCGTTGAAGTGCTGCAGGTGGTAGATCGAGCCGAAGCTGCCGCGGTAGACGATCTCGCCGAAGCGGCTGCGCTCCTCGTGCGGCAGCTGCTTGATCTCCTCGAAGCCGATCCCCTCGACGAACTCGGTCACCAGCACCCGCCGCCGCGAGAGCCGGGTGACGACTTCCGGCACGTAGATGAAGGGGTGTTCGCGGTAGGCGCGAGCGAAGGAGCGCTGGTTCTGGGCCTCGTACTCGTAGTCGAGCTCCTCCATCACCCGCTCGCGGATCTCCTCGGCGATCGCCTTCGCGTCGAGCCCGGGGGCCAGCACCTTCGCCAGCTTCACGATCGTGCCGGCGTTGCGGAGGTCGGCGTCGAGCGCCTCGGCGATCCCCGGGTACTGGATCTTCACCGCGACGCGGCGGCCGTCGAGCAGCTCGGCCCGGTGGACCTGGCCGATCGAGGCGGCGGCAAAGGCCTCCTGCTCGAACTCGGCGAAGAGCTCGGAGAGCGGTTCGCCGTCGTACTCCTCGGCCAGCACCTGCTCAACCTTCTCCCACGGCATCGAGGGAGCGTCGGTGCGCAGCTTCGCCAGCTGCTCCTGGTAGATCTCGCGGTACTCCTCGGGGATGAACTCGGTATCGATGAAGGAGGCGAACTGCCCGAGCTTCATCGCCGCGCCCTTCATCTGGCCGAGGGCGCCGACCATTTTCATCGCCGTCTCCAGGTGGCGCTGCTCGAGCCGCTCTTTGCTCTGCTCCTCGGAGCGGGCGACGTTCGTCGCTTTCGTCCCGGCGTAGCGCGCGCCCTGCACGCCGACGATCGAGCCGAGCTTGGCGGAGCGGCGAATCCGGCCCTTGGGGATCTTCGAGTCGTCGGCCACGCGCCTAGGTTGCCACAGCAGCCCTCCCAGGTCGTCTGAAGCCCCTTCGCGGGCCGTTTCTCTATCCTCTCCCGTCCGATGGCCGCAGGTCGTTCAACTCTGAAGGCAGCTCCGCGCGAGGATTTCGGCTCGCGCTCGTCGCGGCGCCTGCGCCGTGAGGGCGTCGTGCCGGGTGTCGTCTACTCGGGCGGCTCGGAGGCCAAGCCCTTCCAGGTCGCAGAACGCGACGTGCGCAGCATCCTCAGCGAGGGCGCGGCGCTGTTCGACCTCGAGATCGACGGCAGCAAAGCCGTCCCGGTCGTGATCAAGGAGGCCCAGCACCACCCCGTGCGCGGCAGCTTCCAGCACCTCGACCTGATGCAGGTCAACCTCAACGAGGCGATCCAGGCCGAGGTCGCGATCGAGCTCGAAGGCGTCGAGGACGCCCCCGGCGTCAAGGGCGGCGGCGTGCTCGAGCACGTCACCCGCGAGATCACGGTCGAAGCGCTGCCGACCGACATCCCGGACAACATCTGCGTCGACGTCTCCGCGATGGAGATCAACGACACCCTCTCGCTCACCGCCGTCAGCGCCCCCGACGGGGTCACCTTCGTCGCCGACGAGCCGGAGGAGATCACGATCGTCACCGTCTCGCCGCCCCGCGTCGAAGAAGCCGCTCCCGAGGTCGAGGAGGAGACCGAACTGGTCGGCGAGGGCGAGGGTGGCGACGAGGCCGCCGAGGGCGACGGCGGCGACTCGGGCGACTCCGAGGGCGAGTAACTCCTGTCGCTGTTCCGCCGCCGCGAAGGCGGCAGGCAGCGCAGACGCATCCTGTGGTTCCTTAGTCCGGCTATGCACGACAAAGGAACCACGATTCTCGTCGTCGGCCTCGGCAACCCCGGCCCCGAGCACGCGAACGACCGCCACAACCTCGGCTTCATGGTCGGCGAGGAGCTGGCCCGGCGCTGGGACCTGGGTAAGCCGCGGGAGAAGTTCCGCGGCCGGCTCTGGGAAGGGCGGACCGGCCCGGGCGGGGCGCGGGTCGCGATCCTGCTGCCGCAGACCTACATGAACGATTCCGGCACCTCGGCCGGCCCGGCGCGCGGCTCGCTGAAGGTGCCGCTCGACCGGGTGATCGTCGTCCACGACGAGATCGACCTGCCGTTCGGCGAGATCAAGCCGCGGATCGGCGGCGGGCTTGCCGGCCACAACGGGCTCAAGAGCCTGAAAAAGGGCTTCGGCGACCCCGAGTTCTGGCGGGTGCGGGTGGGGGTGGGGCGGCCCGACTCGACCGATCCGGAGATCGTCTCGGCCTGGGTGCTCGGCCGCTTCCGCGAGCCGCAGGCGGAGGTCGAGGCGCTGATCGCCGCCGCCGCCGAGGAGACCGAGCGCCTCGTCGAACGGATAGCTTCCGAGGCATGAGCGCGGAGAACGGCGGCACGCCGGAGAACGAGGTGACGAGCTACTCGGTCGACGAGCAGGGGATCGCCCTGATCCGGCTCGAGCGCCCGCAGGCGCGTAACGCGATCGACACCCAGATGCTGCTCGAGCTGCTCGAGCACCTCGCCGTCGCCCGCGGCGACGAGGCGGTGCGAGTGCTGGTGATCAGCTCCGCCGACCACCTCGGCCTCTCCGCCGGCGCCGACGTGCGCGAGCAGCTCGACGACGAGGGCAAGGTCCGCCGCATGCAGCTCTTCGCCGACCTCTACGACGCCGTCGTCGCCTTCCCGAAGCCGACGATCGCCGCCTGCCACGGCGACGTGGTCGGCGGCGGCGCCGAGATCGCCGTCGCCTGCGACATGCGGGTCGGCGGCTCCAACCTGCGCATGCGCTTCCCCGGTGCCGCCCTCGGCGTGCCGGTCGGCCCGGCGCGCTTGGTCACGCTCTGCGGCCTCGCCACCGCCAAGTAC
>DASTGL010000266.1:0-4178 GCA_035719145.1 Solirubrobacterales bacterium | reverse complement strand
CGAGGCGCTCACAGGCCTCCGAGCCCCGTTCCATTTCGAGCAGGTCGAAGATCGTGCCGCCGAGGATGACGGCGTCGCGGCGCGATGGCGGGAAGGAGGGGCGGGAGCTCTCGCGCAGGCGGCGGATCGTCGCGGCGCGGTAGAGGCCGACCTGGCGGGAGAAGTACTGGGCGCCGCCTTCGACCAGCCAGGCCCAGCGCAGGTAGCGGGCGAAGCGGCGCGGGGTCCAGGAGGGCGGCAGGGCGGTGTTGTTGACGGCGATCGTCAGCTGCGCGTAGAGGCGCTCGGCGGTGCCGCGCAGGGCTTCGTAGGAGTCCTCGCCGCCGGCCCGGCGTTCCATGTGTGTGTCGTTGAGGACGTGGAGCTCGGTCGACATCGGCCAGCCGGCGAGGTAGCGGCGGCCGGCGGGGGCGGCCGACCAGCGGGCGGCGGGGAGGAAGGGGTGGGCGGCGGTCAGCCAGAGGGGGTTGGTGTGGACGACGATCGTCACCTCCTCGGGAATCTGCTCGAAGCGGTCTTCGAGCCGCAGCCGCAGGTGCTCGAGCCGGTCCAGCGTCCGCTCCGCGTAGGAGGAATCGTCGGAGTCGTGCCGCGCGGTAAAGGACAGCGACTCGGTCTCGACCCAGGACATCGTGGCGAGACTAGCGAGAGGGGAGGAGGTGGATCAGACGAGTGCCGGCTCTGAGGAGCCGCAGCGCTCGTGAATCTCTTCGCGCGCGCGGTCGAACTCTTCGTCGGCCATCACCGGCGTGCCCTCGAAGGGCAGTTCGCGGTCGATCTCGACCCAGGAGCGGCAGCCGTGGTACTCGTCGCGGACGCGGACGGTGACCGGGCGCGGGATCCGGTGGACCCGCAGAAGGAGGACGTGCAGCGGGTGGCGGCGCTTCCAGGCCAGCCGCTTTTCGGCGTAGTCCGGGGTCCAGATGTAATAGGGCGAGAGCGAGTCGAGGGTGCGACGGTCGTTGATCGTCACGTGGTCGACGACCTCGGCCCAGGCGCGCAGGCGGACGCGATCGGGCTGGGGGATGCCGCCGTCCTGGAGCAGCGCTTTCGGCGGCGGCTCCTCGTCGGGCCAGACACCCTCCTCGAGCGCGCGGCGCAGCTCCGGGTGGTGGGACTCGCGGACCAGGTCGTTCCGCTGATGGTCGAAGGTCGGGTAGAGGAAGAAGCGCTCGTGCTCGAGCTCGAAGTGCTTGTTCTCCTCGCGGATGCCGCCCTTGCGCATGGTCAGCAGCTGCTCGCCCTCGGCGAGAGCGCGTACGGTTACTGCCCATTCCTTTAGAGCGATCGGCATTGAATTAGTCCAGCGAGAGTTCGTGAGTTCTTGACTTGCTTGTTCCTGGAGCTGGGCAACCGTCTTCAGCCTGCTGTACAGGCCGTCTGCACCCGCCCGAGGGCGCGCATTCTAGAGAGGTGCAGCGAAATTTCAACTAAAAAACCGCGAAATATGCGGTTTTGCCCAGTTAAGCGTGGCCAACGTCACATATAGGAGTGCCCGCCGCCGCCTGGGGTCTCGATCCTCAGCAAGTCGCCGGGGGTCATCTCCCCCGCGGCCTTGCCGGGCAGGGGCCGGCCGTTGAGGGAGTTGCGGCCTGGTGCTCCGTCTTCGCCTCCGTCCCGGCCCTGCGGGGCGTGGCGGCGGCGCTCGGTGATCAGGGTGTAGCGCAGCGGCGCCAGGGCCTCGATCTCGCGCACGATCCCGTCGCCGCCGCGGTGCTTGCCCTCGCCGCCGCTGCCGCGGCGCAGCGCCAGCTCGCGGACGCGCAGCGGGAACTCGGTCTCCAGCGCCTCGGTCGGGGTGTTCAGCGTGTTCGACATCGCCACGTGGATCGCGCTGGGACCGGCGGCGCCGGGGCAGGCGCCCTGGCCGCCGCCGAGCGTCTCGTAGTAGGTGAAGTCCTCGCCCGCGAGGGTGAGATTGTTCATCGTCCCCTGGCCCTGCGCCGGGCCCGGCGTCGCCTGGGAGAGGGCGGCGAGGACGAGATCGGCGACGCGGCTGGAGGTCTCGACGTTGCCGGCGGCGACCGCGGCCGGGAAGCGGGCGTTGAGGATCGAGCCGGGCGGGGCGACGACCGCGATCGGGCGGTGGGCGCCGGCCGAGGGCGGGGCGTCGGGGTCGGTGAGGACGCGGACGGCGAAGAAGGCTGCCGACTTGGTCACCGAGAGGGGGCAGTTGAGGTTGCCCTCGACCTGGCCGTCGCTGCCGCTGAAGTCGAGGCGCAGCGAGTCGCCGGCGATCGTCGCCGCCAGTCGCAGCCGCAGGTCGCGCTCCTCGCCGTTCCAGTCGGCCTCCAGCACGTCCTCGGCTTCGTAGGTGCCGTCCGGCAGCTCGGTCAGCGCGGCCCGGGTGCGGCGCTCGGTGTAGGCGAGGATCTCGGCCATGCCTTCTCGCAGTGCGGCGCTGCCGAGGCGCTCGTGCAGCTCGCCCAGGCGCAGCGCGCCGACCCGGTTGGCAGCCTGCTGCGCGCGCAAGTCGGCGAGGCGCTGGCGCGGCATCCGCATCCGCGCGGTGAGCTGGGCGAGCGCCTCCTCGGTCGCCGCCGTCGGCGGGATCACGACGCCCTCTTCGTCGAGCGTCCGCGAGAAGGCGGGCATGCTGCCTGGGGTCGGGCCGCCGACGTCGGCGTGATGGGCGCGGCCGGCGGCGAAGCCGAGCAGCTCCTTGCCGGCGAAGACGGGGGAGACGAGGGTGATGTCCGGCAGGTGGGTGCCGCCGCGGTAGGGGTCGTTGAGGATCCAGGCGAGGCCCGGCCGCTGCTCCTCGGCGAGGACGGCGGCGACCGCGTCGGGCATCGAGCCGAGGTGGACGGGGATGTGCTCGGCCTGCATCACCAGCTCGCCGGCGGGGTCGAAGAGCGCGGTCGAGCAGTCGTGCCGCTCCTTGATGTTGGCCGAGTAGGCAGAGCGGATCAGCGTCGCCCCCATCTCGTCGCAGGCCGCGCGAAGCGCGCCGACCAGCACCTGCAGCGCAATCGGGTCCATCGTGCTCATCCCGTGGTTCCTTTGTCGTCTATATCCCGACAAAGGAACCGCGCGATCAGCGTCCCGTGGTCGTCGACGCGCGTGTGCCAACCGGGCGGCAGGACGAAGGTGGCCTCGGGGAGCTCGAAGACGGCCGGGCCGTCGATCTCGGTACCGGCGGCGGGCTCGCCGCGGAGGACCGGGGTGTCTATCCACTCTTCGTTGAAGTAGACGGGGCGGGAGCTGCGCTCGAGCGCTCCGGCGTCGGCTGCCGCCGGGTACGGGACGGGCCCTGGCACCACCAGCGCTAGGTCGATGTCGACGAGGACCACCTCGCCCTCGGGGTCGCGGTGGCCGTAGCGCTCCTCGTGCGCTTGCTCGAAGCCCTCGATCAGCTCGGCGGGGTCGGGATCGACCGGGCCCGGCACCGGCAGCTCGAAGGCCTGGCCGGCGTAGCGGAGCTGGTAGACGACCCGCGCCTCGGCTTCCTCCTCCAGTCCGGCGCCGGCCTCCGCGACCATCGCCCCGACCTCGGCGGCGATCCGCTCCGCGGTCAGATCGCCACCGCTCAACATCACCGTCCGCGCGGTGTCGCGCCGCCGCTCCGAGGCGCAGAGGCCGAGGGCGGAGAGGACGCCGCCGGCGCGGGGGCAGAGGATGGTCTCGATTCCCAGCTCCGCCGCGATCGCCGCCGCGTGCATCGGCCCGGCGCCGCCGAACGGCAGCAGGGCGAAGCCGCGCGGGTCGACGCCGCGCTCGACCGTCACCACCCGCAGCGCCCGCACCATCTCCTGGTTGGCGACGCGGAGGATCCCGGCCGCGGTCTGCAGCGGCTCGAGGCCGAGCGAGCGGCCCAGTTCGGCGACCGCGCGCTCCGCCGCCTCGGCGTCGAGGGCGACGCCGCCCGCCAGCTCCGAGTCCCCGGCGAGGTGGCCGAGCAGGAGGTTGGCGTCGGTGACGGTCGGCTCGGTGCCGCCGCGGCCGTAACAGGCGGGGCCGGGGTCGGCGCCGGCGGAGCGGGGGCCGACCCGCAGGGCGCCGCCGGGGTCGCGCCAGCCGATCGAGCCGCCGCCGGCGCCGACGGTGTGGACGTCGACCATCGGCAGCTGGATCGGCCGGCCCTCGATCCCGCGCGAGTCGGTGCGACGGACCTCGCCGCCCTCGACCACGCAGACGTCGCATGAGGTCCCGCCCATGTCGAAGCCGAGGGCGTTGCC
>DASTGL010000265.1:0-6241 GCA_035719145.1 Solirubrobacterales bacterium | reverse complement strand
CACCGACCCAGACGTCGGCTACCGGTTCGCAGCGTAATCGCGTGGTTCCTTTGTCGGCTATGGCCTGACAAAGGAACCACGCGATTGACCTTGATGGAATCTGTATGCGACTGAGGTCTTTCTTCATGCGCTCTTGACGGGGGTGGGCGGATGCTGGATGGGTGTTCGTCCCTACGTTGCGAGAACGGTTCGGCCTCTCCGCCCTCCTCGGGCGCGAGTCGGCCCGCTCGGCGGCGCCGCGCCGCAGCGGCGCCCAGGCGGCGCTCGCGCTCGGCGCCCTCGGGGTCGTCTTCGGCGACATCGGCACCAGCCCGCTCTACGCGGTCGAAGCGGTCTTCAACCCCGCCGACCCGCACCCGGTCGCCGAGACCAAAGCGAGCATCTACGGCGTCATCTCGCTGATCTTCTGGTCGGTGACGATCGTCGTCACGCTCAAGTACGTGCTGCTGGTGATGCGCGCCGACAACCAGGGCGAGGGCGGGATCATGGCCCTGATCACGCTGATCCGCCAGGGCGAGCTGCCGGGCGGCCGCCGCACCAAGCTGGCGCTCGCCGCGCTCGGCATCTTCGGCGCCTCGCTCTTCTTCGGCGACAGCATGATCACCCCGGCGATCTCGGTCCTCTCGGCGGTCGAAGGCCTGAAGGTGGTCGAGCCCTCGCTCGGCAGCCTCGTCGTCCCGATCACCGCGGCGATCGTCTGCGTCCTCTTCGCCTCGCAGCGCTACGGCACCGCCGCGGTCGGCCGCCTCTTCGGCCCGGTGATGGTCGTCTGGTTCCTCGTCATCGGCGCCTGCGGCATCTCCGGGATCGCCGTCCACCCGCAGGTCCTCGAGGCGCTCTCGCCGACCTACGCGCTCTCCTTCCTCTTCGGCCACTTCGGCACCGCCTTCTTCTCGCTCGCCGCGGTGGTCCTCGCCTTCACCGGCGCCGAGGCCCTCTACGCCGACCTCGGCCACTTCGGCCGCCTGCCGATCACCGCCGCCTGGCTCGGCCTCGTCTTCCCGGCGCTGATCCTCAACTACATGGGGCAGGGGGCGCTCCTCTTCGACCACGGCGGCGATGCCAGCGGCTCCTTCTTCCTGCTGGTCCCCGAATGGGGCCGGGTGCCGATGATCTTCCTCGCCACGATCGCCACCGTGATCGCCTCGCAGGCGGTGATCACCGGCGCCTACTCGGTCGCCCACCAGGCGATGCAGCTCGGCTACCTGCCGCGGCTGCGCGTCGTCTACACCTCGGCGAAGACGATGGGCCAGATCTACGTGCCCTGGATCAACTGGCTGCTGATGGCGGCGGTGCTGGCTCTGGTCCTCGCCTTCCGCACTTCTGCCTCGCTTGCCTTCGCCTACGGGATGGCGGTGACCGGGACGATCACGATCACCACCCTGCTCTTCTTCTACATCGCCCGCCGCCAGTGGGGGAAGCCGCTCTGGCTGGTCGGTCCGGCGGCGGCCGCCTTCCTCGCCTTCGCCCTGCTCTTCCTCTCGGCCAACCTCACCAAGCTCACCCACGGGGCCTGGTTCCCGCTGCTGGTCGGGGTCGCGATCTTCACCGTGCTGACCACCTGGCAGCGGGGACGCGAGCTGATCTCCGAGCGGCGCGAGCGCAAGGAAGGCTGCCTGCGCGGCTTCGTCGAGGAGCTGCACCGCCGCCAGCCGCCGCTGCGCCGCTCACCGGGCACCGCCGTCTTCCTCAACCGCAGCGAGGCGACGACGCCGCTGGCGATGCGCGCCACCGTCGAGCACAACCAGACGCTGCACGAACACGTCGTCATCCTCTCGATCGAGACGCTGCCGGTGCCGAGCGTCGCCGCCGAGGAGCGCTTCGCCGTCGACGACCTCGGCTACAGCGACGACGGCATCAGCCACCTCACCGCCCGCTTCGGCTACATGGAGCAGCCCGACGTCCCCGTTGCCCTGCGCTGCGCCGCCGAAGGGCCGCTCGGCTTCCCGGTCGACGTCGAGGAGACCTCCTACTTCCTCTCGACGATCGAGCTGCGCCCCGGCAACGGCAACGGGATGGCCCGCTGGCGCAAGCGCCTCTTCCTCGCCAGCTCCCACGTCGCCGCCGACGCCGCCGACTACTTCGGCCTGCCGCGCGAGCGCACCGTGATCATGGGATCGCTGATCGAGCTGTAGCACCGGCAGGACGCGCCCCCGCGCCGTCGAAAAGTGCGGATGGACAGAGATATCGATGCGTTCTAGATTCAACACTGCGCCCGCATCTGCGGGGGCAGGGTGCGCCGATAACAGCCAATGGCCGCGAGCGGCCGGGAGAGAGAGGAACACCCATGGAGGCAAGTACGCCACCTAACACCCGAAGCGATGCTCGTCGCGTCGCCGAACGGCAGCCGACCGGCTGGACCGTGTTCGCCGGCGCGGTGATGCTGATCGTCGGCTCGCTGGACGCGCTGTATGGCCTGGCCGCGATCCTCAACAACGAAGTGGTGATCGTCGGCGGTCAGGGAGTGCTCATCGCCGACATAACGACGTGGGGGTGGATCCACCTGATCCTCGGCTCGCTCGTCGCCGCCACCGGGCTCGGCCTGTTCGCCGCGGCCAACGCCGCGCGCATGGCAGCGGTGTTCTTCGTCTCGATCAACGCCGTCGCCCAGATCGTCTGGTTCCCCGCCGCCCCGCTGTGGGCATTCCTGATGATCCTCCTCGACGTGACGATCATCTACCAGCTGACCGCCCGCTGGGAGGAATAAGCCTGTAGGGACGAAAGCACATCGTCGTGGGCGACTTGGTCAGCTTCATCGGGCTGTCGCTCACGGCGATGCTGAACCCGACGCTGCTGGCGGCGGTGACGGTGATGATGCTGTTGCCGGCGCCGAAGCGGCTGATGTTCGGGTACCTGCTGGGCAGCTATCTGACCAGCATCTCCGCCGGGCTGCTGATCGCTTTCTCCTTCCACAGCAGCGGCAGCGTCGAAAGCGCCCGCACCACCTTCACCCCGGCCGAGGACCTGGTCTTCGGGGCGATCGCGGTGATCGTCGGCCTGGTCCTGCGCAGCAGCTTCGGCGAGGAGCGGCGGCAGCGCAAAAAGGAGTCGGCGAAGGAATCCTGGCCGGAACGGATGCTCGGCCGCGGCTCGGCGAAGGTCGCCTTCGCGGTCGGGGCGCTGCTGAGCTTCCCGGGCGCCTCCTATCTGGTCGCCCTCAACCGGCTGGTCCACCTCGACCCCGGCACCGGCGCGACGATCTTCCTCGTCGTCCTCTTCTGCCTGATCCAGGCCGTCTTCCTCGAGCTGCCGCTGATCGGCTACGCGCTCTCGCCGGAGCGGACCGAAGAAAGGGTCGCTGCCTTCCGCGACTGGCTCAGCCGCAAGGGCCGGCAGACCGTGGCGACCGGGGCGCTGGTGATCGGCGCCCTGCTGCTGCTCCGCGGGGTGCTCGAGCTGGTCCTCCAGTGAGCGCGAGTTGAGTTAGAGGCCGCGGCGGAAGCGGCGGACTTCGACCCGCGGCCCGTACGGGTCCTCCATCCGCGTCGCGCCATCGAGTTTCCAGCCGTCGGCGCGGTAGAAGCGCTCGGCGGTCTCGTTGCCGCGCAGGACCCAGAGGACAGCGTCGGCGAAGCCGGCCTCGGCGAGGCGGCGGCGGGTCTCCTCCAGGAGGCGGCGGCCGACGCCGGCGCTCCAGCGCCCGGGGTCGACGTAGAGGGCGTAGATCTCGCCGGCGCTCTCGGCGTCGGCGTCGCGGGTGGGGCCGAAGGAGGAGAAGCCGACGATCTGCTCGCCGGCGAGGGCGACGATCGTCTGCGGGTCGGCGGGGGAGGGAGGATCGACGTGGTACCAATCGACCCGCTGCTCCGGCTGCAGCGAGTCGAGGAAGTCGTCGTCGATCAGACCCCGGTAGGCGACCTGCCAGGAGCGGACGTGGACGCGCGCGATGTCAAGACGCTCGTCCGCCCTGGCGGATCGGACTAAGAACTCCGGCGGCCCCTGGCGTTCGGCATCTTGAAGCAAAGCTGCGATGAGGAGACGTTAATCCCCTCCTCTCCCGACTCAACCATCCGTGCGGCGCTACGACTGGCGATCTCGAGCAGCTCCAGCCGGGCCTGTTCGTGCGCATCGAGAGCTTCCTGAAGTCCTTCCTCATCCAACACAAGCGGAGTTCGGGTCATGTGGAAAGCGCCTGCGTTACCGATCGTCTCGGCCTGCGCTGCTCCGACGTAGTCATCGAGGCTTTTCTGCATGACTTCAGAAAGGATGTTTTCCGCCATTACCGGGTCGAGGTCGTCCCATTCCTCCCGGTTGACGTAGGAGCGCTCAGTCGCTCGATAGAAGTGCTCGAGGGCGCCGCGGACTGGTCGAGTGCTGACCAGCTCGGCGCACTCCAGCTCCACCAGCTGTTTCGTGTGATAGCTGACGTTCGAGAGATCCTCGTCAAGCTCACGCGCCATTTCGGCCGGGCTGGAGGTGCGTTCGACGAGGATCCGAAGTAGCCGCGCTCGGAGCGGGTGGTTCATCGCTTTGATTCGGTTTTGAGCCGCCTTTTGGCGCTCAACTTTGGTTGACATCGCTCTTCCCTTTATCCCTAGTTGATTAGTGCCGGTTTCTTGATCCTAGTCGGTTTACTGGACAAGTTGTTCAAAAATCCGGATTCTTTTCCTGGGCCGGATTCCATTGGTGGAACCGGTTCTACCAATGCACGGTCGAAGGGACCGTCAAGTAAATAGCCGGGGAGGAGGTGAAGACGGATGAATCTCCACACCGGGCGCGTAGTGCCGCTTCTCATGATCGCGAAGACGGCCTAGCCACCCCATGGGCCGGCTCCCGCCTGGGGGGCCGGCCCCCTTTTAATTAGAGCCCCGGCGGATGCCGGACTACGAACCGGGCGGTGTCGGTCGTGGCGAGGTGCCAGCGGGGGCCGGTGCCCTGTTCGTCGCCGACCGTGTCCCAGCGCAGGCCGGCGATCTCGGCGAAGGTGTGGCCGGCGTTGGCGTAGACGGTGATCCACTTGCCGGGGCCGGGGGCGCCCCAGTGCTCGAGCTCGCCGGAGGTCAGCGGGCGGGGGATCAGGCCGCCGCCGAAGAGGGCGAAGCTGACCGAGCCGCTGCAGTCGTAGGAGTTGGAATAGAAGGAGGCATGGCCGCCGCCCCAGACGTAGGGCCGACCGACGATCGTGTTGGCGGCGTTGATCACGCCCTTGACCGCTTCGGGAGCGCTCGGCGGCGGCAGGGCGACGCCGGTGAGGAGGATCGCCGCGTTGGGGTCGCCGCTGCGGCTGTGGGCGAAGATCTCTTCGCGGCTGAGGTTGGAGTCGTGGGGGACGCTGGTGCCGTTGCTGCCGGCGGAGGCCGGCGGCAGCTTCGAGGGGTCGGCGGCGATTTCGGCCGCGGTCGGTTCGGGCGCGGCCTGCGTCTGCGAGCGCGCCTCGACCTCCTGCGCCGGGGCGGGCGCGACTTCGAGCTGGTGGCGCACGCTGACCAGCGCCAGGCCGTCGCCGAGCGCCTCGATCTTCGCGTGGCCGCCGCCGACCCCGAGGCCGACGTGGCCGAAGGCGATCGCCAGGGTCGCAAGTGCTGCCGCCGGTCCCATCTCCACTGCAAGACTACGCAGCCGTGAAACTCCTCCTCATCCCGTTCGCGATCCTCGCCTTCGTGATCTTCCTGCTGGTCCTTGGGGCGATCGGGTTCGCCGTCGCCTTCGCGGTCCTCGCCGTCCTCGGCCGCGGCTGGCGGCTGATCGCCGGCGGCCGCCCCGGCCGGCGCCGCAAGGCCGCTTAAAGCCTCCCGCTCAAGCGTTTGCGATCCCTCACAAAGAGAAACTTTTCCTTTGGGAAGAGGAACTACGCAGGCGAGGAGAGGTGGAAGCACGTGGCGCAGCAGACCAAAAGCAAAGGCAAACGGAAACCGAAATCTTCCGCGAGCAAAAGCGACCAGCGGGTCCACCAGAGCACTGCGGGGAGCGGGCGCAACAAAAGCCCGCGGCAGAAGAAGGACGAACAGGAAAAGAAAGAACAGGGCTCGAACGGCGGGGCGAAAGCCCGTAATCAGGGGTCTGACAAGACCCGGCCGGAGCAGATCTACGAAGACTATACGGTCATAGATCCAGGGGAAATCAGCGACACCGACGAGCCCGACGTCATCGTCGACATCCCGGTCGTCAAAGTCGACGAAATCCACTTCGAGCTCGACGACCTGATGGCGCGGGTCTCGCTGCACGCCGAGGTTCTCGACCTGGTGAAGCTGAGCGTCGGCGTCCACGTCGAGCTGGGCAAAGTCGAACTCAACATCAAGGG
>DASTGL010000264.1:0-6536 GCA_035719145.1 Solirubrobacterales bacterium | reverse complement strand
GTTGATCTCGTGTTGCCCGAGGTTGCACTCACCCTTCGACGCTTCGCAGGTCATTCCCGCCGCGGTCATCTCCTTGCGGATGCGCCGGATCAGGGGCTCGACCCGCGCGGTTCCGAGCAGCGAGTAGTCGACGTTGTAGAGGTTCGCGTGCTCGAGGCCCCGATAGTCCTTGTGCCACGCGGACTCGTAGGACTCGCGGAACAGGATGAACTCGAGCTCGGTCGCGGCGTTGGCGATCCACCCGCGCTCGGCGAGGCGGTCGAGCTGGCGGCGCAGGATCTGCCGCGGCGAGGCGACGACTTCGCGGCCGTCGTGCCACTGCAGGTCGGCCATCACCATCGCCGTCGCCGGCAGCCACGGCACCGGCCGCAGCGTCTCCAGGTCGGGGACCATCTCGAAGTCGCCGTAGCCGGTGTCCCAGGAGCTCATCGCGTAGCCGCCGACCGTTTCCATGTCGACGTCGACGGCGAGCAGGTAGTTGCATCCCTCGGCCCCGTGCTCGAGGACGTCGCCGAGGAAGTGCGAGGCGGTCAGCCGCTTGCCCTGCAGCCGCCCCTCCATGTCGGCGATCGCGAGCAGCACGGTGTCGACCGTGCCATCCGCGACCGCCTGCTTCAGCTCCTCGACGGTCACTGCCAGAACGTTACGCGGATGCGCTCACGGCCGGGCCGGGCCGACTTCGGGCTCGGGCCCGAGCGCTTCCTCGATTTCGATCTCCCGCACCTGTCCGGTGAAGTGCTTGCGGGCGGTCGTCATCCAGCCGATCCAGGCCAACAGGATCACCACTCCCACCGTCAGCGGCGCGTAGTTGAACGCCTCCCAGCTGAATTCGTCGTTCCAGGGAACGGCGAGCGGGGTGAACGGGAGGCAGAAGATGATCGTGATCAGGCCGACCCAGAAGGTCGCAAAAGCGTTCATCCACTTGTACTTGCGGCCGTTGTTCCAGGGGCCGGGCTCGAAGTCGTCCCCCTTGCGCCAGCGCAGGAAGATCGGGATCACGTAGGCGATGTAGAGGCCGATGACGGTGATCGAGACCACCGCGAAGAAGGCGAAGGGCACGTTTTCGCCGTTCCCCTTCAGCGCCGGCAGGGTGATCAGCAGCGCCGCGGTCGCCATCGCCAGGACAGCGTAGATCGGCACCCGCTCGGCGTTGACCCGCGAGATTTTCGCCGAGGCCCGCTTGCCGAACCCGTTGTCGCGCGAGAAGGCGTAACACATGCGCGAGGCGCTGGTCAGGCAGGCGGCGCCGCAGAAGAGCTGGCCGACGACGGAGATGATGAGGACGAACTTGCCCCAGCCGGAACCGAGCGCTTCGACCAGCAGGGTCGGCGCGAAGCCGAGTGCTTCGTTGGCTCCGTCGACGTTGGTGACCGCGAAGGTGATCGCCAGCAGCACGATCCAGCCGATCAGCGCCGAATAGAAGATCGACTTCCAGACGCCCTTTGCCGCCGATTCCGAGGCGCCGTGGGTCTCCTCGGAGATGTGGGCCGAGGCGTCGAAGCCGGTGATCGTGTATTGGGTCAGCAGGAACCCGAGCGGGAGGACGTAGAACCAGTACATGCTGCCGCTGAAGCCGCTGTTGTTGATCCGGTGGCCGAAGACGAAGCTGAAGCTCTGGTGGCCGTCGGGGACGACGATCAGGACGACGACGATCGCGGCGACGCCGATCACGTGCCACCAGACCGAGACGCTGTTGACCAGCGAGAGCATGTGCGTTCGCCGCACGTTGACCGCGGTGTGGACGAGGAGGATCAGCGCGAAGAGGAGGAAGACCTCGCCGAGGATGTGCGCTTCGTCGCCGAAGTTGATCCCGAAGATGTTCACTTCGTAGAGGCCCAACACCACGTTGAGGAAGGTCGCGCAGGCGTAGTCGACCGAGGCGACGACGGCGACCAGGCCGATCAGGTTGAACCAGCCGGTGAACCAGGCCCAGACCGGTCCGCCGAGGCGACCGGACCACCAGTAGATCCCGCCCGCGGTCGGGTAGGCGGAGACCAGCTCCGACATGCAGAAGCCGATGATCAGGATCGGGATCGAGATCAGCGGCCAGCCGATCGAGATCGCGATCGGGCCGCCGTTGTTCCAGGCCTGCCCGTAGGTGGTGAAGCAGCCGGCGAGGATCGAGATGATCGTGAACGAGATCGCGAAGTTGGAGAATCCGCTCCAAGCCCGATTGAGGGTCTGTTTGTAGCCGAGTTCGGCAAGCCTCTGTTCGTCGCGGCTCGGCGATGAGACACTGCTCTCCATCAACCTCTCCCTTCCTTGAGCTTCCCGGGCTCTCGTGAGATAAAAGGTGTGCGCAACCGACCTAAAGGGTCGGGGCGAGCCTAAGTCCGTGCTTGACCCCTGTCAATGGGCAGGTGCAGAATCTTCTACCCGCCGCCATGGCATCTCTAGCCGACACCCTGGGACCGATTGCCGCCCGGCTCGGCGAACCCGAAGGCGACCCGGTGCCGCTCGAGGGCGGGATCACCAACCGCAACTACAAGGTCCGGTTCGCGGGCGAGGACCTGGTCGTGCGGCTGCCGGGGAAGGACACCGAGCTGCTGGGGATCGACCGCGCGGCGGAGCGAGCGGCGGGCGAGCTGGCGGCCGGGGTCGGGATCGCGCCGGAAGTGGTGGCGATGCTCGACGACCCACCCTGCCTGGTCACCCGCTTCGTGGTCGGCGAGCCGATGGGCGCCGAGGAGCTGCGGGCACCGGCGGCGATTGCCGAGGTGGCGGCGGCGCTGCGGGCCCTGCACGCCTGCGAGGAACGGCTGCCGGTCGAGTTCTCCGGCTTCCGCGTGGTCGAGGACTACGCGGCGCGGATCGCCGACCGCGGGGCCGGCGTGCCCACCTCCTACGAGTGGGCCGCTGCGGCGGCGCACCGGATCGAAGCGGCGCTGGTCGGCCCCGAGCACGAGCCCGTCCCCTGCCACAACGACCTCCTCTCCGCCAACTTCATCCGCACCCGGCAGGGGATCCGCCTGGTCGACTGGGAGTACGCCGGGATGGGGGACCGCTACTTCGACCTCGGCAACTTCGCGGTCAACAACGAGCTCGACGCCGGGGACGAGGCGGCGCTGCTCGCGGCGTACTTCGAAGCGCCGGCAAGCGAGCGACGGCTCGCCACCCTGCAGCTGATGCGGTTCATGTCCGATTTCCGCGAGGCGATGTGGGGAGCGGTCCAAAGCACGATCTCCGACATCGAGTTCGACTTCGCCGACTACTGCGAGAAGCACTTCGACCGCATGCGGGAGTTCGCCGCCGACGGGCGGCTGGAGCGGCTGCTGGAAGAGGCCGCGGGTGCCCCGAGCTGAGCTGCCCGACCGCGCCCGCTGCGTGATCGTCGGCGGCGGCGTCGGCGGCACCTCGCTCGCCTACCACCTGGCGAAGCTCGGCTGGGACGACGTCATCCTGCTGGAGCGCTCGCAGCTGACCAGCGGCTCGACCTTCCACAGCGCCGGTCTGGTCGGGCAGCTGCGCGGCTCGGTCTCGCTGACGAAGATGATGATGCACTCGGTCGAGCTCTACCGGCGGCTCGGCGAGGAGTCGGAGTTCGATCCCGGCTGGGTCGAGTGCGGCGGCATCCGCCTCGCCTCCAGCGAGGAGCGGATGGAGGAGCTGCGCCGCCAGGCGGGCTGGGCGAAGACTTTCGGCCTGCCGCTGGAGCTGATCACCGCCGAGGAGGCGAGGGAGCTGTTCCCGCTGATGTCGACCGACGGGGTGCTCGGCGCCGCCTGGCTGCCGACCGACGGCTACATCGACCCGGCGCAGCTGACCTACGCGCTCGCCGACGGCGCCCGGCAGGGCGGCTGCCGCATCTTCACCTCAACGCGGGTGACCGGGATCGAGGTCCGCGAGGGCCGCGTGCGCGGGGTGCGCACCGACAAGGGCGACGTCGAGGCCGAGGTCGTGGTTGATGCCGGCGGCATGTACGCGGCGGAGATCGCGCGGATGGCCGGCGTCCGCGTGCCGCTGATCCCGATGTCCCACCAATACCTCGTCACCCAGCCGCTCGACGCGGTGCGCGAAGCGCGCGCAAGCGCGCCGAAAAGCGCAACCGATTTGTCCCCGCATACCGGGGACAACGGCCTATCGTCGCGGGGGCATCTCCCCACTTTGCGCGATCCCGACCTGCTCGTCTACTACCGCGAGGACGGCGACGGCCTGGTGATGGGCGGCTACGAGCGGCGCAGCGAACCCGCGTTCCTGCCCGGCGGCCCGGGCCGGGTCGAGGCGATCCCCGCCGACTTCAACGGCCGCCTCCTGGAAGAGGACTGGGAGCGGTTCGAGGAGATCACCGAGAACTCGAAGCGGCGCGTCCCGGCGATGGACGAGATCACCGTCACCAAGCTGATCAACGGGCCCGAGGCCTTCACCCCCGACAACGAGTTCTGCCTCGGCGAGACCGAGGTCGGCGGCTTCTTCGTCTGCGCCGGCTTCTGCGCCCACGGCCTCGCCGGCGCCGGCGGGATCGGCAAAGTCGTCGCCGAGTGGATCGCCGAGGGCGAACCGAGCCTCGACCTCTGGCACATGGACATCCGCCGCTTCGGCAGGCAGTACCGCTCCCCCGCCTACACCCACGCGCGGATCGAGGAGACCTACGAGACCTACTACGACATCCGCTACCCCAACCACGAGCGGCAGGCGGGGCGGCCGCTGCGGGTTTCGCCCGCAAACCCCTGGCACCGCGAGCACGACGGCGCCTTCGGCGAGAAGTCCGGCTGGGAGCGGGTCAACTGGTACGAGTCGAATGCGGCGGCGGGAGACGAGGAGCTGCGGCCGCGCGGCTGGGCCGGGCAGAACTGGTCGCCGGCGATCGGCGCCGAGCACCGCGCCGCCCGCGAGGCCGTCGCCCTCTTCGACGAGAGCTCCTTCGCCAAGCTCGAGATCGAGGGGCCGGGCGCGGCCGCCTTCCTCGAAGGCCTCTGCGACAACCGCGTCGCCCGCGGGGTCGGCCAGATCACCTACACGCAGATGCTGAACCGGCGTGGCGGCATCGAGTGCGACTTCACCGTCGCCCGCCTCGCCGACGAGCGATTCGGGATCGTCACCGGCACCGCCTTCGGCAACCACGATCGCGAGTGGATGCGGCGCCACCTGCCCGGTGACGGCAGCGTCCGGATCGACGACGTCACCTCGCAGTGGGCGTGCTTCGGGATCTGGGGGCCGCGCGCGCGTGAGGTCCTGCAGCCGCTGACCTCGCAGGACCTCGGCAACGAAGCCTTCCCGTACATGTCGCTGCGCGAGACGACGGTCGGCTACGCGCCGGTGCGGATGCTGCGGGTGACCTACGTCGGCGAGCTCGGCTGGGAGATCTACTGCCCGACCGAGTACGGGCTCGGGCTATGGCGAGCGCTGTGGGAGGCCGGGCAGCCGCACGGGATCGTCGCCGGCGGCTACCGGGCGATCGACAGCCTGCGACTGGAGAAGGGCTACCGCGTCTGGGGCGCCGACATCACCCCTGACGAGAACCCCTACGAGGGGGGCGTCGGCTTCTGCGTCAAGCTCGACAAGGAGGGGGGCTTCGTCGGACGAGAGGCGTTGGCGGCGGCCAAGGAGCGCGGCCCGCGCTCGCGGCTTTGCTGCCTGACCCTGGAGGACCCGCGGTCGATCGCGCTTGGCAACGAGCCGGTGCGGGTCGGCGGCGAGATCGTCGGCCGGGTCACCACCGGCGGCTACGGCTACACCGTCGAGCGCTCGATCGCCTACGCCTACCTGCCGCCGGACCAAGCCGAGCCGGGGACCGCGATCGCAGTCGAGATCTTCGGCCGCTGGGTCGAGGGCGAGGTCGCGACCGAGCCGCTCTTCGACCCCAAAGGCGAGCGCGTCCGCGCCTAGGCGCCGGCCGACTCGAGCCGCAGCGGCGCCGGCAGCAGCCCGGCGAGGATGTGCTCGGTGCCCTCGGTCTGCTCGCGCATCTGCCGCACCGCCCGCGAGCCGTCGCCCTTGCGCAGCGCCTTGACCAAGCGGCCGTGCTGCTCGTTGGAGATCGCCAGTACCTCGGGCGGGTGGGCGATCAGCGCGATCAGGTCGCTCATCTGCGCCTGCACGTCGGTCATCGCGCTCAGCAGCCGCGGCGACTGCGCCGCCTCGGCGATGCCGATGTGGAAGCGGATGTCGGTGCGCCTGTACTCCTCGAAGTTCTCGAGCTCGTCGTCCATCTTCGCCACCAGCTCGTCGAGCCGGTCGAACTGGGCCTCGGTGCCCCGCTCGGCGGCCAGCATCGCCGCCCCGGACTCGATCGCGACGCGGTAGTCGAGGACCGCCCAGGCACCCTGGTCCAGCGGCTCGCCGTCCCCCTCGGAGAGCGGCGGCTCCTCGGCGACGAAGGTGCCGCCGGTCCGCCCCCGCTGCGACACCAAGTGACCGCTCTGCACCAGCGCGGTCAGCGCCTGCCGCAGGGTCGAGCGTGAGATCCGCAGCCGCCGAGCCAGCTCCCGCTCGGGCGGCAACTTGCTCCCAGGCGCCAGCAACCCGAGCCGGATCGCACTGCCCAACCGCTCGACCGTCTCCTCGAAGGTGCTCGCCGGCCGCACCGGCATGAACAC
>DASTGL010000263.1:0-4307 GCA_035719145.1 Solirubrobacterales bacterium | reverse complement strand
GCGAAGTATTGCGAGGGGCGGCGGCTCTGAACATAGGGGTCACCCCCTGTCCGTGCCCGGCGTGCCCCCTAGGCTTGTTGCGGTGAAGCGGCGCGCCCTCTTCTCCCAGATGCTGGGCCTGAACGCGGTCCTGATCGGCGCCGCGGCGACCGCGGCCGGGCTCCTCGGCGGCCTCGGGGTTGCGGCCGCGATCGGGGTCGGGCTGCTCGCGGCCGCCTCGGGCTTGATCGTCAACCAGATCCTCCTGCGACGTCGTTTCACCCCACTGGAGCGGCTGATCGAGGAGATGGAGAAGGTCGACCTGAGCCGGCCCGGGTCGCTCCTCCCCGCCTCGATCGACGGGGTCGGGGAGACCGAGGAGGTGGAGCGCTTGGAGCTCGCCTTCCTGCGGATGATGCGGCGCCTGGAAGCCGAGCGCCGCCGCGCCGGATCGGCGGCGCTGGCGGCGCAGGAGGAGGAGCGAACCAGGGTCGCGCGCGACCTCCACGACGAGGTCAACCAGTCGCTGACCGGCCTGCTGCTGCGCTTGGAGGCGGCGCGCGAGGCGGCACCGCCGGAGCTGGAGGACGAACTGGCGGAGACGAAAGCGCTCGCCAACCAGGCGATGGGCGAGCTGCTCTCGCTGGCGCGCCAGTTGCGCCCGACCGCGCTCGACGACCTCGGGCTGGCGGCGGCGATCGAAGGTCAGATCGGCCGCCTCGGCGGCGAGATCGAGACCGGCCTGGAGATCGACGGCGACTTCTCCGACCTCGGCGGCGATGCCCAGCTCGTCGTCTACCGCGTAGCCCAGGAGGCGCTCTCCAACGCCGCCCGCCACAGCGGCGCCAAGCGGGTCGAGGTGCGCCTGCGTCGCACCGAACCCGGCGGCGTCCTCCTCGAAGTAAGCGACGACGGCCGCGGCTTCGCCTTCGACGAGTCCGAGCGCGGCCTCGGCATCGGCGGCATGCGCGAGCGCGCCCTCCTGATCGGCGCCGAGCTGACGATCGAGTCGAGACCCGGCCGCGGCACCACCGTCCGTCTTGCCGTCCCCGGCTGACCACGGGCCGATCAGTCAACTTCCATCCGCCGACGGGCCGATCTGTCAATCCCGGTGAGTCATATCGGGCCGTCGGCGGAGTGGAGGCGACGGATCGGCCCGTCGGGGAGACTGTGGCTGTGCGCGTGCTGATCGCCGACGACCATGGGATCGTTCGCTCCGGGTTGCGGCTGCTGTTGGAGCGACAGCCGGACCTCGAGGTGGTGGCCGAGGCGGCCGACGGGGCCGAGGCGCGGGAGCTGGCGGTGCGCGAGCGGCCGGACCTGGCGATCCTCGACGTGAAAATGCCGAAGCTGACCGGGCTGCAGGCGACGCGGGAGATCAAGCAGCAGGCGCCGGAGGTCTCGGTCCTGATCCTCTCGATGCACGACGACGAGCGCTACCTGTTCGAGGCGCTGAAGGCGGGCGCCTCCGGCTACGTGCTGAAGGCGCAGGCGGACACCGACCTGCTGGCGGCGATCCGGGCGGTCGAGCGCGGCGAGCCCTTCCTCACCCCCGAGGCACAGCGGACGCTGATCAAGGACGTGCTCGAGCGCGGCTCCTCCGGCGAGGAGGAGCTGACGCCGCGCGAGGAGGAGATCGTCAAGCTCGTCGCCGAGGCGCACACGACCAAGGAGATCGCCGAGGTCCTCCACCTCTCCGAGAAGACGGTCGAGAACCACCGCGCCAACGCCATGCGCAAGCTCGGGATGCGCGACCGGGTCGAGCTGGTCCGCTACGCGATCCGCCGCGGCCTGATCGAGCCTTGACGAACCGAGTCTGTCTTATTCCTTGTAGAGCAAGGACTCAGACGGACTCGGCATAACCGACCGCTCTAGTAGGATTTATCTCGATGCTGTTTTCGACCAAAGCCGAGTACGGAGTTCGTTTGATGGTCGAGCTCGGGCGCCAGCCCGGCTCGCAGCCCGTCAGCCTGGGCTCCGTCGCCGAGGCGGAGAACCTGCCGCTCTCCTACTTGGAGCATCTGGTGGCGAAACTGCGTAAGGCGGGGCTCGTCACCTCGACCCGCGGCGCCCACGGCGGCTACCGCCTGGCAAAGCCGGCGGCCGAGATCAAGATGGACGCGGTGGTCGAGGCGCTGGAAGGGCAGATCGCGCCGATGGAGTGCTTCCACGACGCCCCGGAAGGGAAAGTCCTCTGCTCGCACGAGTCCGATGGCGACAGCGCCTGTTCGACGAAGCTGCTGTGGATGCGCGTCCAGGGCGGCGTCACCAAGGCGCTCGCCGGCACCACCCTGGCCGAGCTGGTCGAGTTCTCGACCAAGAGCGAGCCGACCCGCGAAGCGGTCCTCGGCAGCGTCGCGTAAGAACCACGCCCGGCGCGACGCAAGACAACTTCAACTGAAAACCCAGAAACGGAGCGAAATTGGCTGAGCTGGAGATCCGCAACCTGCACGTGGAGGTCGAGGACAAGAAGATCCTCAAAGGCCTCGACCTCGACGTCGAGAAGGGCAAGGTCCACGCCCTGATGGGCCCGAACGGCTCCGGCAAGTCGACGCTCGCCAACGTGATCATGGGCCACCCGGCGCTCGAGGTGACCGAGGGCACGATCACCTTCAAGGGCGAGGACATCACCGAGGCCGACCCCGAGACCCGCTCGCAGGCGGGCCTCTTCATGGCCTTCCAGTACCCCGTCGCGATCCCGGGCGTCTCGGTCTCCAAGTACCTGCGGATGATCATCAACGCCCACCGCGAGGCCCGCGGCGAAGACCAGATCAAGATCAAAGACTTCGCCCGCACCGCCCAGGAGGCGATGGAGCTGGCGAGCATCCCCAAAGACTTCTCCAGCCGCTATCTCAACGACGGCTTCTCCGGCGGCGAGAAGAAGCGGATGGAGCTGCTGCAGCTGGCGCTGCTGCGGCCGGAGATCGCGATCCTCGACGAGACCGACTCGGGCCTCGACATCGACGCGCTGCGGATCGTCGCCGAAGGCGTCAACAAGTTCGCCGGCCCGGACATGGGCGTGCTGATCATCACCCACTACCAGCGCATCCTCCACATGGTCAAACCGGACTCGGTCCACGTCATGTACCAGGGGCGGATCGTCAAAGAAGGCGGCCCGGAGCTGGTCGGTGTGCTGGAGGACAAAGGCTACGGCTGGATCAAAGAGGAGGTAGAGGCAGGCGCCGCCGCCTGACCTCTTCGCGATGGAGCCGGTGAGCGCGAAAAGCCCTGCGGCTCCGCTCGACCTGGAGAAGATCCGCGCCGCCTTCCCGGCGCTGGAGCGCGAGGTCCACGGCCAGCCGGTCGCCTACCTCGACAGCGGCGCCAGCTCCCAGCGGGTGCTGGCTTCGATCCAGTCGGTCGACCGCTACGAGCGGCGCCACCACTCCAACGTCCACCGCGGCTCCCACACGCTCTCGGCCGAGGCGACCGAAGCCTACGAGGGGGCGCGGGCAACGGTGGCCGACCACATCGGCGCAGCCGACCGCCGCGAGGTCGTCTTCGTCCGCAACGCGACCGAGGCGATCAACCTGGTGGCGCGGGCCTGGGGCGACGCCAACGTCAAGGCCGGCGACCGCATCCTCCTCACCGAGATGGAGCACCACTCGAACATCGTCCCCTGGCAGCAGCTGGCCGAGCGGGTCGGGGCGGAGATCGACTGGGCGCCGATCGACGAGGACGGCCTGCTCGACCTCGGCGCCTACGCGGCGCTTCTGGAGCGCGGCCCCAAACTCGTCGCCGTCACCCACGTCTCCAACGTGCTCGGGACCGAGAACCCGATCGCCGAGCTGGCGCGGATGGCGCACCAAGCCGGCGCGCTGGTGCTCTGCGACGCCGCCCAGGCGGCGCCGAAGCTGCCGCTCGACATGGCCGAGCTCGGCATCGACTTCTACGCGATCACCGGCCACAAGCTCTACGCGCCGACCGGGATCGGCGCCCTCTGGGCCAAGCTCGACCTGCTGCGGGAGATGCCGCCCTTCCTCGGTGGCGGCTCGATGATCCGCAAGGTCACCAAGGAGGGCACGACCTACGCCGACCCGCCCGCCCGCTTCGAGGCGGGGACGCCGGCGATCGCCCAGGCGATCGGGATGGCCTCGGCGATGCGCTGGCTCGACATGGTCGGGATGGAGCAGGTGCGCGAGCATGAGGAAGCGATCGCCGACTACGCGCTCGAGCGCCTCGCCGAGGTGCCCGGCCTGCGCGTCTTCGGCCCGCCCCGCGGCCCCGGCCGCCTCGGCCCGGTCTCGGTCGAGATCGAGGGCATCCACGCCCACGACGTCTCCGAGATCCTCGACCGCCACGGCGTCGCCGTCCGCGCCGGCCACCAC
>DASTGL010000262.1:0-6678 GCA_035719145.1 Solirubrobacterales bacterium | reverse complement strand
GCGCAGCGCTGGCGGCTGGAGCTGCGCAAGGGCTACGAGCGGATGATCGAGGTCTACGTGCTCGGCGGCACGGTCGAGCGGCAGGCGCGCAACATCCGCATCCGCAACCTGCACAAGGTCCGCTGGAGCGCCGAGCTGGCGCGCGAGATCGACGCCGCCGTCAAGGAGATCTCAGGCGGCGCCCACCAGGAACCGCTCGGTCGCCAGTCCCCGGCGCTGACCCCGAAGAAGCTGGAAGCGCTGCTGGAAAAGTTCGCCGCCCTCTGCGCCAAGACCAAGCCGGTGCAGGCGCGCAAGGAGGACGAGGCGAGGAAGCCGGTCGCCCAGATCGGGCTCGCCTAGCGTCGAGCCGGCTAGGCGGAGGTCTTCCGCTGCCGGTAGCGCTTCGTCTTCTGGCGGTTGCCGCAGACGTCCATCGAGCACCAGGTGCGGGAGCGGTTGCGGGTGGCGTCGTAGAAGGCCCAGTGGCAGGTCTCGTCGGTGCAGGCCTTGAGGCGCGGCCAGGCGTCGTGGCACTGGAGGTGCTCGACGGCGAGGAGGAGGCTCGCTTCGAAGCCGGAGAGATCGGCGCGGGCGGGGGTGAGCGCGAGGCCGTTCTCGGCGTCGAAGACGAGCCGGAAGCGGCTGCGCTCCGCGGCTTCGCGGACGGGCTCGAGGTCCCGCTCGCCAACCTCTCCGCCGTTGTTGGCGAGCATCAGCCCGCGCAGCGCCTCCCGCAGGTCGTGCAGCCGCTCCACTTCGGCGGCTTTCGGCTCCGCCAGAACCTCGCCGGTGCGCTCGGCGATCCACTCCCCCAGCTGCCCAGGCTCGGCGATCGCGTCCGTGCCCTCCTCCACGTCGCGCGTGTTGACGAAGTCGATGAGGAAGTCGACCTCCTGGCTCAACTCGCTCTTGTGAGAATCGCTTGACACCGGCTATCTAGTTTAGCTAGTGTTGGTGACACCGGCAACTTAAGTTAGCCGGTGTCTGAAAGGAGCCGACCATGAGATTCCTCGCAAGCTTCACCCTCGCCAACGCCGCCGAGTCGCAGCGGCGGATGCGCGAACTGGCCGCCCGTGAGCGCCAGGTCCGGCAGCATCCGCACCGCTAGTCGAGGCCGACAGGCCGGCGGATGTCGAAAACGGCGGCTTGGCTTCGACAGACTTGTGAACGGGCCCTGCCGATGGGGCGCGACGAGCAAGGAGGCAACGATGAAGTTCATGCTGCTGCAGGACTACGGGGGCGTCTCGGCGGATGTGCCGCCGATGACCGAGTGGACCCCGGAGGAGGTCGACGCCCACATCACCTACCAGAAGGACCTCAACGCCGAGCTGAGCGAGCGGGGTGAGTTCGTCGATGCCCGCGGCCTGAGCGCGCCGGAGCTGGCCAAGTTCGTCGTCTCCGACGGCAGCGGCCCGCCCGTCGTCACCGACGGCCCCTTCCCGGAGTCGAAGGAGCTCCTCGCCGGCTACCGGATCATCGACGTCGAGTCGGTCGAGCGGGCGATCGAGATCGCCGCCAAGGGCTCCGAGGCGCCCGGCCCCGGAGGGCGGCCGATCCAGCAGACGATCGAGGTCCGCGAGGTGATGGGCGCGCCGATCACCCACTGAGTCGTGGTTCCTTTGTCGTCTATGTCCTTACAAAGGAACCACGCGATCGAGGGCCTGCTGCGCGAAGCTGCGCCGCGGGCCCTCGCGGCGGTGGCGCGGCGGTTCGGCGACTTCGCCGAGGCCGAGGACGCGGTGCAGGAGGCGATGATCGACGCGGCGCGGCAGTGGCCTGCCCAAGGACTGCCGGAGAGCCCGACCGGCTGGTTGATCCACGTCGCCTCGCGGCGGATGACCGACCGGATCCGCAGCGAGGCGGCGCGGCGCGACCGCGAGCAGGCGGTCGCCGGAGGGGAGCCGCAGGTGCCGCCGCCACCGGGCGGCGCGGGCGAGGCAGACGACACCCTGCTGCTGATGTTCATGTGCTGCCACCCGGCGCTGACGCCGGCTTCGGCGATCGCCCTCACCCTGCGGGCGGTAGCCGGCCTCTCCACGACGGAGATCGCCGCGGCCTTCCTCGTCCCCGAGCAGACGATGGCGCAGCGGATCAGCCGGGCCAAGAAGACGATCAAGGACTCGGGAGAGCAGTTCGCGATGCCTGCCGCCGAGGAACGGGCGGAACGGCTGCGCTCGGTGCTGCGGGTCGTCTACCTGATCTTCAACGAGGGCTACGCGGTCAGCGAGGGGACCGAGTTGGCGCGGGCCGACCTGGCGGCCGAAGCTATCCGCCTCGGCCGCATCGTCCACCTGGCGACGCCGACGGAGCCCGAGGCCGGCGGGCTGCTCGCCCTGATGCTGCTGACCGAGGCTCGACGGCCCGCCCGCACCGACGCCAGGGGCGAGCTGATTCCGCTCGAGGAGCAGGACCGCTCGTTGTGGGACCGGGGCCTGATCGAGGAGGGCGCCTCGGTCCTCGCCATGGCCCTCTCACACGGCGCCGTCGGCGAATACCAGCTGCAGGCCGCGATCGCTGCCGAGCACGCCCAAGCGCTGCGGCCACAGGACACGAACTGGCGCGAGATCCTCGCTCTCTACGGCCTGCTCGAGCAGGTGACCGCGAACCCGATGGTCACCCTCAACCGGGCGATCGCGGCGGCGATGGTCGACGGCCCGCAGGCCGGCCTCGCCCTGCTGGGCGAGCTCAAGGACAGGCTCGCCGGCCACCATCGCCTCCACTCCACTCGCGCCCACCTGCTGGAGCAGGCGGGTGAGCCGGGCGCCGCCGCCGAGTACGAGCGGGCCGCCGCACTGACGAAGAACCTTCCCGAGCGCAACTACCTGACCAAGCAGGCAGCGCGGCTCAACCGCGCCGGCTAGAGCTTGCGCTGCAGGTACTGCAGGGCGATCACGGTGGTGGCGTCGCGGATATGCGGCAGCGCCTCGTCGAGCTGGGCGAGGTCGAGGCGGACGATCTCGATCTCCTCGTCGTCGTCGCGCTCGCCGCTGGCCGGCGAGAGTCGGGTCGCCTCGAAGATCGTCACCTTCTCGCTGAGGAAGCCGGGGCTGGGATAGACGACGTGGAGCACGCTCCACTCCTCCGCCTGCAGCTCGGCCTCCTCGGCCAGCTCCCGCTGCGCGCACTCGAGTTCGCTCTCCCCCTCGTGGTCGAGCGTCCCCGCCGGAATCTCCAGCAGCTCGTCCTCCTCGACCGCCTCCCGCGGCTGCGCCACCAGGTAGGCGAACTCGGCGTCGTGCGCCAGCACCGCCACCGACCCCGGGTGCTCGACGACCTCCCGCTCCACCTCGCTGCCGTCGGCGTGCCGGTAGCGCTTGGCGACGAAGTTCACGTGCTTGCCCTCGTGCAGGGGCCGGGTCTCCAGATGCTCCATGCCGTTAGTCCATCAAACCGAACATCCGCTTGCCGGGCTCAGGCGGCGGCCGCCGTGGCCGATAGGTACGCCTGTAGATGGAACCGGGCACGAAACGAGTTGCCGGGCAGCACGTCCGCGCCCAGGCAAAGGCCAGGTCGTGGAAGCGCTTCTTCGGCGGCAGCCTCAAACGCGACTACGACAGCTGGGCACAGGGCGCCGAGGGCGAGGAAGTCGTCGGGCGAATCCTCGAGGGACTGCGCGAGCGAGGCTGGTGCGTGATCCACGATGTCTCCTTCGGCCGCGGCAACATCGATCACATCGTCGTCGGTCCCGGCGGCATCTTCACGATCGAGACGAAGAGCCGCGGCGGCAAGGTCTGGCCCGACCACCTCGACGAGAAAATGCTGAACCAGGCATACGCGGAGAAGAAGAGCCTGGAAAAGATCACCATGCTGGAGGTGCAAGCGCTGCTGGTCTTCAGCCGCGCCTACATCGTCGGAAAGAGCATCGCTCGGCGGCGTGGCGTCGTCGTTCTCTCGTCGCGCAGCCTCGCCTGGTTCTTCTCGAAGCAGCCGGCGACGATCTCGCCGCAGCGAGCCGAGGTGATCTACCGGCGCTTGGCGCTGGCGGTCGGCCAGGCCGCGTCCTAACGCAGCAGCTCGACCTCCACCTGCTCGCCGGCGGCGATCTCTTCGCGATCGGCCGGCATGAGCGCGAGGGCATCGGCGGCGAGCATCGAGGTGAGGATGTGGGAGCCCTGGCCCTCTCGGGTGAGGTGGGCGCGCCAGCCGTGCTCGCTGAGCTCGAGGCGGCAGCGGAGGTAGTGCGCCTTGCCGGGCTTCTTGCGGTAGGTGGTGGCGAGAGTCGCGCGGGTGCGGGCGGCGTTCGGGGCGAGACCGGTGAGGGCGCGGAGTGCCGGCTTGGCGAAGAGGTGGAAGGTGACCATCGCCGAGACCGGGTTGCCGGGTAGGCCGAAGACGAGAGTCGGGCGACCACCCTGGCGTGGGAGGACGCCGAACCAGGTCGGCCCCCCGGGCCGCATCGCCACCCGCCAGAACCGCTCCTCGACCCCAAGGTCCGCAAGCGCCCCCTTGACGTGATCGTGCCGCCCGACCGAGACGCCCCCGGCGACGATCAGCACGTCCACCTCCCGAACTGCATCAACTTGATTATCTGCGGGGTGATCAAGTTGATGCGGTTCCGGAGAGAGGGCCGCGCGTATGGCGTGGGGGGTCGCTGCGGGGTCGTCGGGGAGATGGGCTACCAGGGCGGGGTCGGCTCCTACTTCACGCACGAGGGCGCTGAGGGCGTAGGTGTTGGAGTCGTGGATCTGGCCCGGAGCCAGTGGCTGGCCTGGTGGGATCAGCTCGTCGCCGCTGCCTAGGATCGCCACGCGCGGGCGCTGCGCCACCTCTACCTCGGCGACGCCGGCCGCTGCCAAGACCCCCACCTCGGGGGCGCGCAACTGCCGACCCGGCGGGATGAGGACGTCCCCCTCCTCCACGTCCTCTCCGGCGCGGCGGATGTTCTCGCCCTCGCGCGCCGGACGCGCTAACACGACATACCTCTCCTTCCCAGGCGAAACCCCCGACGGCGCCGCCTGTCCGTCCTCCTCGCTCGTGTCCTCGACCGGCAGCACCGCGTCAGCGCCCTCGGGGACCATCGCCCCGGTCGAGATCCAGATCGCCTCGCCCTCCCCCACCGCCACCTCGGCTGGGTGGCCCGCGCGGGACTCGCCGGCCAGACGGAGCCGTGGCTGCTCGCCCTCGGTGTCGACGGCGCGCAGCGCGTAGCCGTCCATCGCCGAGTTGTCGAAGGGCTGGAGCGCGATCGGACTCCTCACCTCGGCGGCGGTGACGCGGCCTAGGCACTCCTCGAGCCGCACCGTCTCGGCGTCGAGCGGTACCACCTCGGCGAGGACCAGATCGCGCGCCACCTCCGGCGCCAGTGGGGCCTGGCGCGCCCCTGATGCCGGCGGCCCCTCGCTCACGGGCGGTGCGCGGTCGGTGAGTCGCGCAAGAGCGAGACCGCGTGCGGGAGCGCCGGCCGCAGGGCGCCGGTGGTCTCGGCGATCGCCTTCGGGTTGCCGGGGAAGTTGACGATCAGGGTCGCGCCGCGGATGCCGGCGGTGGCGCGGGAGAGCATCCAGTGGCGGGTGTGCTCGGCTGAGGCGGCGCGCATCGCCTCGGCGATCCCCGCCGCCCGCCGCTCGATCACCGCCTCGGTCGCCTCCGGCGTCACGTCGGCGGCGGCGAAGCCGGTGCCGCCGGTGGTGAGGACGAGGTCGCAGGCGCCGCCGTCGGCCCAGCGCCGCAGGCAGCGTTCGATCTCCTCGCGATCGTCTGCGACCAGGTCGCGCCCTGCCAGCGTGCCTTCCATCTCCGCCACGAAAGCGACCAGCGCGTCGCCGGACTCGTCGCTGCCGCCGTCCCGCGCCCGCGAGCTGCTGACGGTGACCACGGCCGCCCGCAGCGGCTCGCTACTCGGCGCGCCAGTCATGCTTGCCGCCGCTCTTCTCCAGCAGCCGCAGGTTGTCGACGACGACGCCCCGCTCGATGCCCTTGACCATGTCGTAGAGGGTCAGCGCCGCGACCGCGCAGGCGGTCAGCGCCTCCATCTCCACCCCGGTGCCGGCGGTGGTCGCCGCTTCGGCCTCGATCCGCGCCTCGCCGCTCTCGCCGTCGACCTCGACGGCGACGTCGACGTGGGAGAGCGGCAGCTGGTGGGCGAGCGGGATCAGCTCGTCGGTCCGCTTCGCCGCCTGGATCCCGGCGAGGCGAGCGGTGCCGACCACGTCGCCCTTCGGCGCGTCGCCCGCCAGCGCCTTCGCCGCCGTCTGCGGCGACATCCGCACCGTCACCTCGGCCCGCGCGTGGCGGCGGGTCGCCGGCTTCTCGCTGACGTCGACCATCCGCGCGCTGCCGCTCGCATCGAGGTGGGTCAGGCCCTCAGATCCAGCGGCCTCGGCGGGGCGATCCATCGGCCTAGGATAAGGCGATGGTGCTGCAAGTACGGCTGTTCGCGGTCCTGCGCGAGCGGGCCGGGCGGGACAGCCTCGAGATCGAGGTCCCCGAGGGCGCGACGGTAGCCGAGGCGCTGCGGGCGGTCGGGGAGGAGAGCGAGCCGCTGGGCGCGGCGCTGGAGGCGATGCCGGTGGTGATGGCGGTCAACCGCGTCTACGCCGACGGGGACGCGCCACTCTCGACCGGCGACGAGCTGGCGCTGATCCCGCCGGTCAGCGGCGGCGCAACGCAGACGCGCGCGCACGTCCGCGTGACCGATCAGCCGCTGTCGCTCGACGCGCTCGCCACGCTCGTCCGCGACCCGCGCGCCGGTGGCCT
>DASTGL010000261.1:0-3636 GCA_035719145.1 Solirubrobacterales bacterium | reverse complement strand
GATTCGCCTCATCTGGGCAGTCTCGTGCGGGCATGCCCGCCCGTCAATGCCGGCGGAGCGCTAAAACGGCAACGTGTCACCGACCTCGCTCAGCTTAGGCGCCTTCTTGTCGCGCTCGCTGAGCAGCGGCTCTGCGACCTGCCAGTCGACGCCGACCTCGGGGTCGTCCCAGGCGATCCCGGCCTCGGTCGCCGGGTCGTAGTAGCTGGAGACCTGGTAGGCGACGTCGGCGACGTCGGAGAGGACGGCGAAGCCGTGCCCGAAGCCGACCGGGACGAAGAGCTGGCGGTGCCTGACGTCGTCGAGCAGGTGCGCCTCCCACTGGCCGTAGGTCGGGGAGCCGCGGCGCAGGTCGACGGCGACGTCGAGGATCTCGCCGCGCGGGCAGCGGACCAGCTTCGCCTGGCCCGGGGAGGTCTGGAAGTGGATGCCGCGCAGCGTCCCCTTCCGCGAGCGCGAGTGGTTGTGCTGGACGAACTCGACCCCGACCCCGAGCTCCTGCCAGGCCTCGCGGCTGTAGGACTCGAGCATGAAGCCGCGCTCGTCGCCGTGGACGACCGGCTCGATCAGGACGACGCCGTCGAGCTTCGTCTCCAGCCGCTCCGCCATTAACCGAGCGCCTTGCCATAGTGCTTTTCGTAGTACTCGCGGTACTCGCCGGAGCGGATCGGGCCCCACCAGTCCTCGTTGTCGCGGTACCACTGCACGGTCCGCTCGAGGCCCTCGGCGAAGTGGACCTGCGCCTCCCAGCCGAGCTCGCTCTTCAGCTTCTCGGAGGAGAGCGAGTAGCGGCGGTCGTGCCCGGGCCGGTCGGTGACGTATTCGATCAGCGACTCGTCGGCGCCGACCAGCTCGATCACCCGCTTGACGACCTCGATATTCTCGCACTCGTCGGGGCCGCCGACGTTGTAGGCCTCGCCCGCCTTGCCTTTCGCCAGCACCGTGTGGATGCCGCGGCAGAAGTCCTCGACGTAGAGCCAGTTGCGGACCTGCTTGCCGTCGCCGTAGACCGGCAGCGCGTCGCCGTGGATCGCGTTCAGCACGATCAGCGGGATCAGCTTCTCCGGGTACTGGCGCGGGCCGTAGTTGTTGGAGCCGCGGACGATCGAGGCGTCGAGGTTGTAGGTGTGGACGTGGGCGGAAACCAGCAGGTCGCCGGCCGCCTTGGTCGCCGAGTAGGGCGAGGAGGGATCGAGCGGCGAGGTCTCGGTGAAGGAGCCGGAGTCGATCGAGCCGTAGACCTCGTCGGTCGAGACCTGGACGTAGCGCTCGATCCCCAGTTCGCGGACCGCGTCGAGCAGGGTGCCGGTGCCGACCACGTGGGTGCGGGCGAACGCTTCCTGGTCGTCGATCGAGCGGTCGACGTGGCTCTCGGCGGCGAAGTTGACGACCGCGTCGACGCCCTGCATCGCTTCGCGCACAACATGCGGGTCCTCGATCGCGCCCTCGATCAGCTTCGTCCCCTCGGGCAGGTTCTCCGGCCGCCCGGCGTAGGTGAGCTTGTCGAGGACAACGACCTCATGCTCGTCGTTGACGAGCCGCACGTAGGTGGAGCCGATGAAGCCTGCCGCTCCGGTGACCAGAAGTCTCATTCGCTTGCCTCCGCGTGTCGTTGGGCGAGATAGCCGGCGAGGCCGTCCTGCCAGCTGGGAAGTCGGATCGCGTGCTCGCGCTGGGAGACCAGCGCCGAGAAGGCCGGGCGCGGCGCCGCGGCGCCGAACTCCTCGCTGGTGATCGAGAGGACTTTGCACTCGACCTTGGCCTGCTCGAAGATTTCGCGGGCGAACTCGTACCAGGAGCACTGGCCCGCCGCCGCCATGTGGTGGATGCCGTACTCGATCCCCTCGATCAGGCGGACGATCCCGTAGGCGAGGTGCCAGGTGTAGGTCGGCGAGCCGACCTGATCGCGGACCACGGTGACCTCGTTCTGGCGCTCGGCCAGGCGCAGCATCGTGTCGACGAAGTTGCGGCCGCCGAGCCCGTAGAGGCCGGCCGAGCGGACGATGAAGTGGCGCTTGTTGGCCGCGGCGACTGCCTCCTCGCCGGCCAGCTTGGTGCGGCCGTAGGCCGAGAGTGGCGCCGGCTGGTCGCTCTCCACATACGGCGCCGCTTTGGCGCCGTCGAAGACATAGTCGGTGGAGACGTGGAGGATCCGCGCTTCGATCTCCTCGGCGGCGGCGGCGATGTTGCCGGCGCCTTTGCCGTTGATCGCGAAGGCTTGGTCCTCGGCGGTCTCGGCGCCGTCGACGTCGGTCCAGGCGGCGCAGTTGATGACGACGTCGGGCCGCTCGAGCTCGAGCCGGCGCGCGCAGGCGTCGGGGTTGGCGACGTCGAGCTCGGCGCGGCCATAACCGACGACGTCGTGCCCGGCGTTGCCAGCGGCCAGGAGGACGTCGCGCCCCAGCATCCCGGCAGCTCCGGTGACCAGCAACTTCACGAGCCCACCGCCACTAGACGAGTTTGATCTCGGATTTGTCGCCGACGAGGAGACGGAGGGTCTTCGGCATCCCCTCGCTGCGGGTCAGCTTCACTTCCTTGCCGAGCAGGCTCGCCTCCATCCGGGTGCCGAGGTCCTCGACCACGGAGCCGGAGAGGACGATCGAGTTCTCGACTTCGGAGCGGCGGACGTGGACGCCGTCACCGATCGAGGTGTAGGGCCCGATGTAGGCGTCCTCGACGTGGGCGCCGGCGCCGATCACGGCGGGGCCGCGGACGACCGAGCGCTCCAGCTTCGCGCCGGGGCCGAGGACGAGCCGGCCCTCGACCTTCGAGGCCTCGTCGATCTCCCCCTCGTGCGAGGTGACCAGCTCCTCGAGGACGAGGCGGTTGGCCTCGAGCATGTCGGCGAGCTGGCCGGTGTCCTTCCACCAGCCGCGCACGACCTCGGAGCGGACCGTGCGGCCGTCGTCGATCAGCTTCTGGATCGCCTCGGTGATCTCGTACTCGCCGCGCCAGGAGGGCTCGAGCGAGCGGGCCGCCTCGAAGATCAGGTTGCTGAAGAGGTAGACGCCGACCAGCGCCAGGTTCGAGGGCGGGTCTTTCGGCTTCTCGATCAGGCGGACGATGTGGTCCTGGTCGTCGAGCTCGGCGACGCCGTAGCTCTGCGGGTCGTCGACCGGGGTGAGCAGGATCAGGGCGTCGGGTTCGTGCTCGGTGAAGGCGGAGACGAGGCCGCGGAGGCCGTCGCGCAGGAGGTTGTCGCCGAGGTACATGACGAAGGGCGAGCCGCCGATGAAGTCTTCGGCGGTGAGGACGGCGTGGGCGAGCCCGGCGGGCTTGTCCTGGACGATGTAGGTGATCGCGGCGCCGAACTGGGAGCCGTCGCCGGCGGCTTCGCGGATCTCCTCGCCGGTCTCCGGGGCGATGATGATCCCGATCTCCTTCACCCCCGCGTCGACCAGCGCCTCGATCCCGTAGAAGAGCACGGGTTTGTTGGCAACTGGCACCAGTTGCTTCGCCGAGGTGTGGGTGATGGGGCGCAAGCGCGTGCCGGCGCCACCGGAGAGGATCAGTCCCTTCAAGGGCTCCATGCGAGGCTGCAACCCTACCGAGCGGCAAAGAGACCGGTGCAACCGACCATTTACATCCCCAACTTCAACGGCGCCGAGCGGCTCGGCGCGGTGCTGCGAGCGCTGG
>DASTGL010000260.1:0-4902 GCA_035719145.1 Solirubrobacterales bacterium | reverse complement strand
GATCGCGCAGATCATGGGCAGCAGCCTGCCCGTCGGCTTCATCGCTTCAGATTATTCGAGGCCCTTGCCGCACGGGCTTCCGCCCGGCGGAAGCAGGACTGGCGCGGGTTGAAGGCGCTGACCCGGCAGAGGACGGCGTGGAAGTGGGGGCCGGTCAGGGGCAGGAGGCGGGTGCCGAGCAGTCGCACCCCGAGGTTGCCGGTCCAGGAGGCGGAGGAACCCTTGCCGGGCCCCCGGTAGTGGGCGCGGCCGCTGAAGGGGGAAATCAGGGCCAGGTGGGCCGTCTGCGGGTCGGCGCCGCGCCGGCTCACCTTGACCCGTCCGGGGGCCGCCATCTGGATCACGGAGCGGTAGATCCGCACCCGGCCGACCTTTTCCTGCCGCGAGGCGGTGATCACCGAGAAGAGGTCGCGGCGGGCGATCGGCAGTCCGCGCGGGGCTTCCAGGGTGATCGCGGTGAAGCGGGTGAGGGCGCCTTCGGCCCGCGAGCGCGCCGAGAGGAGGGTGAGGTTGAAGCCGAAGGGATCGGTGGGGGCGCTGCTGGCGACCGCCACCCGGTCGCTGCCGTTCCCGTGCTTGTGCTTGCGGACGGGGACGAGCCGGCAGGTCTGGCGGTAGGTGCGCCGCACCTCGCCGTGGACCTTGCCGACCGCCAGCCGGGTGTAGCCGTTCTGGCCGTCGAATTCGACCGCGCCGTGGAAGCGGCCGACTTCCCGCTGCGGCCGGCGGCCGTGGCAGACCCGCCGCTTGCTCTGCTTGCGAGCGCGCTTGTCGGTGGGGGCGGGGAAGGGGTGGCGCTTGCCGTGGAAGCGCAGGTTCACCCTGCCGAAGCGCCCGAAGTCGGCCTTCACCTGATGGCGGCTGACCTGGCCGCGCGTCTCGTAGGAGGCGATCTGGTTGTTCTTGGTCACCGTCAGGGTCACCTGGTGGTGACCGAGGGTGTCGACGGTGACGCCGTAGCCGCGGGTGCCGGCGGCCGACATCGTCAGGTGCAGGCTGCGAGGGCGTACTTCGTCGCCAGGGGTGCGGTGGCGGGGTTCGTCGCCGGGGCGCGGGGCGGCGCTAGCCGGCGCGAGGACCAGGGAGATCGCGGTCAGCACAGCGAGCGTGCAACCGGCGGCACGCCTGGTGTGTCGCAGACGCCCCCGTTGCTCCATCACCGCACGTGATTCGCTGCGGCGGGAACGTTTCCTTCGCGAGGGCCGGCAACTGGGGCCGCCTTTGCGGCGGCCCCAGCTCGGCCTCGGCTAGAGCGGGTGGCTGCTCAGCACTGCCAGGGGGCCTGGCCGGTGACCACTATCCGGTAGGTGACCGGATCGAGGGCGACCCGCACCAGCCGGGTGCAGTGGTACTTGCCCTGGGCTTCGGTGCTGCGTTCGTCGAAGATCCGGCAGAGGACCACGTGGAGGCTCTGGCGGTTGCAGTTGGTGACGCCATAGCGGACGCAGTTCTGGTCGTGGGCGCAGGTGTGCTTGGCGAAGATGAACGCCTTGTCGGCCGCCGTCGAAACCGGCAGCTTCACCACCGCGAGAGCCGGAATCGCCAGGACCCAGGTGAGCGCCAGCACGGCGAACACCACGCTGACGAGAGACTTGATCTTCAAGAGAAAACTCCCCTTTGGTTGGACAGAGGCGGGGAAGGCTGTCATCTGCGACGGCGGAGTGTCAAGAGTTCGTGAACGCGGTCATCATGAAAAGCGATGAGTCGAACTACGATTCGGCGGATGCCGATCTACGAGTTCGAGTGCGAGGCCTGCGGGGCGCGGTTCGAGGAGCTGGTCGCGGCGGGGGGCACGGTCGTCTGCAGCGAGTGCGGCTCGGAGCGGACCCGGCGGCTGTATTCGAACCTCGCACCGCCCGGCCGGCAGCCACGGGGAGCCGCGGTGCGCTCTGACGAATCGCGGCGGCGCGAGCGCGAAGCGGCGCGGCAGGACCGGATGGCCGAGTCCCGCAAGCGGCGGGCGCTGGGGGAGAAGCCGTGAGCGCTCGCGCCGAGGAGCGCCGGGAAAAGCTGGTCGAGCTCTACAAGGAAGTGCAGCGCTGCGAGAAGTGCCCCCTGCACGAGACTCGGATCAAGGCGGTCTTCGGCGCTGGCAACGCCGACGCCGACCTGATGTTCGTCGGAGAGGCGCCGGGCGCCGAAGAGGACCGCCAGGGCCTGCCCTTCGTCGGCCGCGCCGGGCAGCTGCTGAACCAGCTGCTGGAAGAGATCGGCCTCTCCCGCGAGGACGTCTTCATCGCCAACGTCCTCAAGAGCCGCCCGCCCGGCAACCGCGATCCGCTGCCGCCGGAGATCCAGGCCTGCGAGCCCTGGCTCTGGCAGCAGGTGCAGCTGATCGAGCCGCGGGTCGTCTGCACGCTCGGCAACTTCTCGACCAAGCTTCTCAGCGGCAGCCAGACCGGGATCACCAAGGTTCGCGGGACCCCGCAAACGCACGAGCTCGGCGGCCGCATGGTCTACCTTCTGCCGCTCTTCCATCCCGCCGCGGCGCTGCGCACGCCGGCGGTGAAGGAGACCCTGCGCGGCGACTTCGCGACGATCCCGGAGCTGCTGCGGCGGCCGCTGCCGGACCCGGTCCCAAGCGCCGAGGAGATCGCCGCCGCCGAGGAAGAAGGAGGGACGACCCCGCCGCCGCCCACGGACCAGCTCGGGTTCTTCGGATGACTGCTGGGGGAGCGCAGACGGAGGTGGTCGAGTCGCGCTCGGCGGCCGAGACCGAAGCGCTCGGGGCCCGGCTCGCCGAGCGCCTGCGCCCCGGCGACGTCGTCCTCCTCTCCGGCGATCTCGGCGCCGGCAAGACGACCTTGATCCGCGGCGCCTGCCGCGCCCTCGGCGTCACTGGCCCCGTCACCTCGCCCACCTTCACGATCGGCCAGCGCTACGAGGGCGGCCGGCTGCCGATCTCCCACCTCGACCTCTACCGGCTGGGGAGCCTCGAGGACGAGGACCCGGCGCTGCTCGACGACTACCTCGGCCCCGAAGGCGTCGCCTTCGTCGAGTGGCCGGGGGCGGGGCACCTCGGCCGCCCGGCGCTGCTGGTGCGGCTCGAGCACGCCGGCGAGGAGGGCCGCCGTATAGAAGTTGAGGCGGCGAGCGCAGCCGATGCGCCTTGACGGTGTTCGGGTAGAGGCGGGACCAACTTGTAGCATCGACGCTCGAAGATTTTCGAACCAGAAAGGCAGGACGATGAAGGGACTGAAGACGCTTGTGGCACTGGTGCTGGTGACCGGGCTGCTGGCTGTGGCGCTGCCCGCCGGCGCCAGCGCGGCCGCCTACAAGCACTACGTCGGCTGCGGGGTCTCCAAGAAGGCCAAGCCCGCCCACTCCTGCCCGAAGAAGGCGAAGAAGGGGGCCTTCTTCAAAAGCCTGAACGGCGACGTCGCCTACACCGTCTGCGTCAAGTTCCCGAGCGGGAAAAACCTCTGCGCGCAGTCCCAGGAAGCCGAACAGGGGACGCTCTACGTCAACAAGATCACCTCGACGATCGTCGGCCGCCACGTGGTCAGCTGGTACGTCAAAGGCCAGAAAGTCGGCTCCTGGTCCTTCAAGGTCACGGGGTAGCGCGGCGCTGACCGTCGTCGGGTTCGATACCGCGACGGTCGACACCGTCGCCTGCGCCTGGCGCGACGGCGAGGTCCTGCACGAGTCGCAGCTGGGGCTCTCCCCGCGGGGGCGGCCCCTGCACGCGACCGGGCTGCTGGCGGAGGTCGAGCGGGCGGCGGCCGCTGCCGGTGGCTGGGAGGCGGTCGACCTGCTCGCGGTCGGCCTCGGGCCCGGCACCTTCACCGGCATCCGGGTCGGGATCGCGACCGCCCGCGGCCTCGGCGTCAGCCTCGGGCTGCCGGTGCGGGGAGTCTGCACGCTGGACGCACTCGGTCGCGGGATCCAGGAGGCGCAGGGAGGGGGCCCGGCGCTCGCCGTCCTCGACGGCTGGCGCGGCGAGGTCTTCGCCGCCCTCTACGGCGATGACGGCAAGCGGCTCTGGGAGCCGGCGGTCTTCCGCCCCGAGGATCTGGCCGATCAGGTCGCTTCGCTGGAGGAAACCCCGACGGTGGCCGGCTCCGGGGCGGTACGATTCCGCAAAGAGCTGACTCGCGACGGCGTCCGGATCGCCGACGATTCCGACCCCGTCCACCGGGTCGCGGCGCGGCACGTATGTGCAATCGCGGCGGCGCAGGCGGGCGGGGAGGACAGCGAGAAGCTCGCCCCGATCTACCTCAGACCCCCCGACGCGGAGCGGTGGCGTGAGCGAGACGCTTTCCAAAAGTCCCGATGAGCTGACCCAGGAGGTCCAGGTCCGCAGGCTCGCCTACAGCGACCTGCCGGCGGTGATCTCGATCGAGCGGCGCTCGTTCCCGACCCCCTGGTCGCTGGCGATGTTCGTGCTCGAGCTCTCGAAGCCGTCGGGCATCTGCCTCGCCGCCTGCGCCGGCGACCAGCTGCTCGGCTACGTCGTCTGCTCGCGCTACGACCAGGTCTGGCACCTGATGAACATCGCCGTCGCCCCCGAGCATCGCGGCGGCGGCGTCGCCGGGGCGCTGATGAAGCGCCTGATCTCCGAGTCGCAGGGGACGCTGCCGTTCACGCTCGAGGTGCGCGTCTCCAACCACCGCGCGATCGGGATGTACGAACGCTTCGGCTTTCGCTCCGCCGGGGTGCGTCCGCGCTACTACCACGACAACGGCGAGGACGCCCTGATCATGTGGCTGGATTAGAGCGACGCTGCCGATGAGCGAACTGCTGCTGGCGATCGAGACCTCCTGCGACGACACCTGCGCCGCCGTCCTCGACGGCCCGCGCATCCGCAGCAACGTGATCTCTTCGCAGGCGAAAGCCCACGAGGGCTTCGGCGGCGTCGTCCCCGAGGTCGCGGCGCGCCATCACTTGGAGCTGGTCGAGCCG
>DASTGL010000259.1:0-8232 GCA_035719145.1 Solirubrobacterales bacterium | reverse complement strand
AAACCTGATTGGGCTGTCCTTCGATGCCGAGGGTCTCCAGCGCAGTACTGCTGGCGCGGTTGGAGCGTGCCCTAGCTGCCGCTCGCGAAGGTCCGGGGAAGAGGACGAGAACGAGGATCGCTACCGCCAGCCCTGCCATTGCGATCCCCGGTCCACTCAGACCGCTATTCAGCCGTCGACCCGTCATCCGCACTCCCCTTCCATCGGCGGCCGTGCCGCAGCTTTGCTTTCTCCCGTGCTGAGTACTTCTATATACGTAGGAGCCATAGCGGAAGGTTCTTGGACGGATGACGGACAGGCTTCGCTCTGTCCTGGCCCGATTAACGCAACGAGGCTTGCAGGGGCTCCCGGCTATCCCCTCCCCTGCCCAGCGGCTCTGCCACCCTCCGTCTGATGGCTGCGCTGCCGAGACCTCGGGGTGCTGCCGCGCTTGCCTGCGCGGTGGTGCTGCTGGGTGCGCTTCTTGTCGCTGCTCCGGCCTCCGCCTGGCCACTGCTGCTGCCGCCCGGGAAGAAGGTCTACTTCGGTGTCTCCGACACCGGGGACATGGCTGACTTCGGGCACTTCTCCGATGCGGTGCACAAGCATCCGGCGGTGATCGAGTCGTTTCGGACCTGGGGGAGCGACTTTCCCGATTCGATTCGGCGCTGGCAGACGGCTCGGGCGCGGCCGATGATCCACATCTCCACCGCCGACAACAACGACGGGCACGAGATCATCTCGCTGCCGCAGATCGCCGCCGGGCGCGGCGACCGCTACCTCGTACGCCTCAACAAGCTCTTCTTCGAAAAGGGGATGCGCGCCTACGTGCGGCCGCTCGGCGAGCCCAACCGCTGCCTCAACGTCTACGCCGCCTACGACTGCTCAGGCGCCTCGCGCGGCCCTGAACACAGCCCCGCCGCCTACAAACGCGCCTTCCGCCGCATCTATGTCGTCCTCCACGGCGGCGGCACCAAGCGGCAGATAAACCACCGCCTCGCCCAGGCCGGGCTGCCGCCGCTGACGATCAACGTCGAAGCGCTGCCGCAGGCGCCGGTGGCGATCGTCTGGAGCCCGCTGCCGGCCGGCTCCCCCACCACTCCCCAGAACCGGCCGAAACACTTCTACCCCGGCTCGCGCTGGGTCGACTGGGTCGGCACCGACTTCTACTCCGGCTATCCCGAATGGGACGCGCTGACCGGGCTCTACCGCCGCTTCTCCGGCAAGCCGTTCGCGATCGCCGAGTGGGCCGTCGAAGGCGAGGACCCGACCTTCGTGCGCAAGCTCTTCGCCTGGGTCGACAGCCACCGCCGCTGCCGGATGCTCGTCTACTACCAGGACTTCGGGGACAGCAACAGCTACCGGATCCAGAACTACGGCTCCAGCCTCAGCGTCCTGCGCGCGCAGCTCCACTCCGGGCTCTTCCCGGCGTACGCGCACGGTGCGCCGCGCCTACCGCCACCACCGCCCGGTGGGGTTGGAGCGCGGTGATGCTCGAGTACCCGGTCAGGTAGATCCGCCGGCCGTCGGAGATCACCGGCGTGTAGGTGCCGTAGGGGTAGCGGAAGACCCGCCTGCCGCTCCTCATCATGAAGCCGCTGGTCGTCTTGTGGGTGAACTCGGAGACGTAGACGATGTCGCCGACGGCGGAGAGGGCGCCGACCACCTGGCCGCCGGCCGAGCGGCTCCAGCGCAGGCTGCCGTCCTTGGCGTTGAGCGCGTAGACGTTGCCGTCGAAGGAGCCGATGAAGACGGTCGGCGGGCTGTGCCTGGTGTTGGCGACGGCGGGGCCGGAGTAGGCGTAGCCGCCGGTCGAGTAGGACCAGGCGAGGGCGCCGTCTGAGGTGTCGTAGCTGTAGACGCGACCGTCGTTGTTGCCGGAGTAGACGCGGCCGTAGGCGACGGCGGGGGTCGAATAGAACTCGCCCGAGCCGCCGAAGCCGGGGCCGAGCGAGCCGCTCTGCCAGACCAGCTTGCCGGTCTTGGCATCGACCGCGTTCATGTGGCCGCCGTAGTCGCCGACGTAGAGGCGGCCGCCGTAGTAGGCGGGGGCGGCCTTGATCCCGCCGCCGAGCGGGGTCGACCAGCGCACCTTGCCGCTCATCGTGCTGACCGCGAACAGTTCGCCGTTTTCGCAGCCGAAGTAGACGGTGCGGCCGATCACCACCGGCGAGGACTCGGCACGCCCCGGCAGCTCGCGTTTCCAGATCGTCTTGCCGGTTTTGGCGTCGAGCTTGACCAAGTGCCCCGGCTCGAGGTTGACGATGTAGAGGCGGTGTTTGTAATAGGCCGGCGAGGAGGCGTTGAGGCGGCCGATCCGCCGTTCCCACAGGACCTTGCCGGTGTCGGCGTCGAGGGCGAAGGCGTAGCCGTTGTTGTTGACGAAGTAGAGCTTGCCGCCGACGTAGATCGGCGGGAACTCCTGCAGCGGCTTCTCGGTGAAGCGCCAGAGTTTGTCGAAGGGCGGCTTGATCCCCCGCACCGGCAGGTACTTGGTCCGGGCCGGGTTCTGGCCGAAGAACGGCCAGTTGACCGTCTGCGGCTGCTTCGGCGGCGGCGGCTTCTGCGGCTTGAAGTGGCGGATCGCTTCGGCGTTGTGGACGTCGGAGGGCCGCTTCAGCAGTTCGTAGCCGACGATCGCGCCGCCGACGAGGAGCCCGAGCGCCAGCAACACCACGGCAAGCCACCGGTTGGAGCGGTGCCAGAGGTGCTTCTCGAGCGAGCCGCTACCGCGCATCCGCGGCGCGGCGCTCGGACTCTTTCGCGACTCCTCCCAGCAGCGTCCTGATCCCCTGCTTCATGAAGGCGATCACGGCGAAGCCGGCAAGCGGAACGGTCGGCGTGGTGCGGACCGCATAGACGACCTCGGTGCCGCCCCCGCTCGGGCTCAGTTCGACGGTGCCGACGTGGTCGCGGACCGGCAGGCCGGAGAGGAGCGTGTAGGAGAAGCGGAAGGGCCGCTCGTAGGCGAGCACTTCCTCGCGCATCGGCGGGCCGGCGACGCCGAGCACCCGGATCGCGCCGACCCCGTCGGGCTCCGGCTCTCCCTCGCGCTCGAGCTCGGCCCGGCGCAGCGCCGTGATCTCGGTGTAGCGGCGGTGGTCGGTGAGGACGTCGAAGACGATCTCGGGCGGGGCGGCCACCTGGCGCACGTAAGTAAAGCTCGCCATCGGCCTGAAGGCTACGTGAGCCGCCAGCGCTGGGGGTCCGTGCCCTCCAGGCCCTCGACCTCGCCGCCGAGCGCCATGTGGTCGAGGCAGGAGAGGACGATCTGCAGGACCCAGGCGCTGGCCGGGCTCCTGACCATCTCCGGGCCGACGATGTCTTCGACGATTTCGAAGGCGGTCCGCTCGCCTTTGCCGAGCGCCTCGCGGACCTTGCCCAGCAGCTCGTTGACCTGGCGGCGGGACTCGGCGATCTTCGCCTCGGGGTCGCGGAAGGTGCGGCCGTGGCCGGGGAGGACGAGGTCGACGGCGAGCGGCTCGACCCGGTCGAGGGAGGCGCAGAATTCGCCCACCGGGTCGGGGCTGTGGCCGTAGTCGAAGAAGAGGACCGTGCGGCCGAGCAGGTGATCGCCGGAGATCAGCAGGCGGCGCTCGGGCTGGTGGAGGACGACGTGGGACGGCGCGTGCCCCGGCGTCTCGACCACCTGCCAGGCGCCGAGGTCGGTCTCGACCTCCACCCCGGGCACGAGCGCGCGATCGGGCTCCTTGAGGATGTCGATCCCGGTCTCTTCGTCGCCGCGCCGCTCGCGGTAGCGCTCCAGCGCCGCCGGCGAGACGCCGCTCTGCCGCGCCACCTCGATCCGCGCCTCCAGCGCCGCCTCGGGGTCGTCGGCGAGCAGCCGCACGTGCTCCCAGTTCGGGTGCATCCAGAGCTCGCAGCCGGCCCGCTCGCAGATCGCCCCGGCGAGGCCGTAGTGATCGGTGTGGGAGTGGGTGCAGACGACGAGGCGGACGTCGTCGACGCCGAACCCGGCCTGCGCCAGGGCTAAGTCGAGCTGCCGCAGCTTCCCCTTGCCGCCGATCCCGGTGTCGAACATGACGACGCCGCCGTCGTGCTCGATCGCCCAGGCGTTGCCGTGCGGGACGCCGGGCCAGGGAAGCGGCAGCCGCAGCCGCCAAACGCCCGGCAACACTTTCTCGGTCCGCGGCGCCTCCGCCTTCCCACTGGCCACGCGGCCAATCCTTTCAGAGCGATGCCGACGGGACGATTTCGATCTATATAGGCCCCTTTTCGTCCCGTCGGCGGGTCAAGGGCGCTGGAACTCCTGCATGACGCCGGCGGCGGCGAAGCAGGCGGCGCCGGCGAAAGTCGACCAGTTGGCGATGCCGACCGCCAGCTCGTCGCCGGTCGTGGGACGGACGAAGGCGGCAATCGCGGCGGCCATGAAGAGCGCCGAACCGACCTGGTTGACGACGGCGATCCACCAGCCGAGACCGGTGCCGCCCCCCTCTCGCCGTTCACGCCGCAGCTGCACCAGCGCCAGGTGGCCGGAGACAAGAAAGAGCACGCAACCGATCACTTCCGGCGACCAGACGAGGCGGTGCTCCTGCGCCGTGGTGAGGTCCCCGATCAGCGCCGCCAGCAGGCTGCCGCCGAAGTACAGCGTCCCGACGAAAAGCGCCACGGCACTGGCCCATTCGAGCCGCGTCGGCTCAGTCGACCACCAGCGCCACTTCGCCCCCCGAGCGTTCGACGCCAGCAGCACCGAGCTGTAGCCACCAGTCGTGAAGAAGACGCCACCGGCAAGGAACACCCCCGCCGCGAGCCGCGGCCCGCCGACGTGAGCTTGAGCGAGCACCGCGCCCAAGCAGAACAGCGAGCCGCCGATGACGAACGCGGTCGCCGCCACCGCATTGGTTATCTCCAGCCGCCGGCCAGCGTTCACCCCGCCAGCCTATGGAGCGCTGGCTACGCCACGTCGAAGGTGCCCGGATCCGGCCCGACCCGCTCACCCGCATCAAGCCGCTCGATCGCCGCCATATCGTCCTCGCTGAGGGCAAAGTCGAACAGCTCGAAGTTCTCGCGGATCCGCTCCGGCGTCACCGATTTCGGGATCACCACGTTGCCGACCTGCAGGTGCCAGCGGAGGATCACCTGGGCCGGCGAGCGCTCGTGGTGGGCGGCGATCGTTTCGATCGTTTCGTCTTCGAGCAGGTCGCCCTGGGCAAGCGGGCTCCAGGCCTCGGTGGCGATGTCGTGGTCGGCGTGCCAGGCGCGCAGCTCTGCCTGCTGCAGCCGCGGGTGCAGCTCGATCTGGTTCACGGTCGGCCGCTGCTCGGCCTCCGCCTCCAGCCGTTCGAGGTCCTCTACGCGGAAGTTGGAGACCCCGATAGAACGGGCGCCGCCTTCCTCCTTGATCCGTTCGAAGGCGCGCCAGGTGTCGAGGAAGAGGTCCCGGCTCGGCAGCGGCCAGTGGATCAGGTAGAGGTCGACGTGACCGGTCCCCAGGCGCTCCAGGCCCTTCTCGAAGGCGCGCAGGGTCGAGTCGTAGCCCTGCTCGGAGTTCCAGAGCTTGGTGGTGACAAAGACGTCCTCGCGCCGCACGCCGCCGGCGGCGATCGCCGCCCCCACCCCCGCCTCGTTGCGGTAGGCGGCGGCGGTGTCGACATGGCGGTAGCCGGCAGCCAGCGCTTCCTCGACCCGCTCCTGGGTTTCCTCGGGCGGGATCTGGAAGACGCCGAAGCCGAGCTGCGGAATCTCGACGCCGTCGTGCAGGGTCAGGACGGGAACCTCGGTCGCATTGGTCATGCGACGTGGCTACCCCTGGGGCCGCGCGTTTAAGCGATCAGCTGGTCGCGAGACCGATAGCGAGGAGCGGAAACGCGGCCATGATGCCGAGGTAGGCCCCGATCGCGGCGCCGGTGCGGAGCGACGCGGTGCGCGAGCGCGCACCGGAAATACAGCCGACCAAAAAGAAGGCGGCGGCGATTCCGAATCCAAGCCAAAAGACTCCGGGCATCAGGGCGGCGACTTTACCGGAAGGCGAAGCGTGTCGATTTCTTCTCGCATAGCGAGAGAAAGTCGACATTGGAAGGAATCTCCGGGCAGATGGCAAAGGCGCGTGGCATGAACGACTCGTCCAGCAAGAACAGCAAATTGATCCTCGCGGCGATGATCTTCGCCGTCTCGATGACCTTCATCGACCAGACGATCGTCGCGATCGCGATCCCGACGATCCAGGACGACCTCTCGCTCTCGGCGACCGGGGTGCAGTGGATCGTCAACGGCTACCTGCTCTCGCTCTCGGCGCTCTTCGCCTTCGGCGGCCGCCTCGCCGACATCGCCGGCCACCGGCGGATGGTCACGCTCGGCGTCATCGTCTTCGCGGTCGCCTCCGCCCTCTGCGGCGCCACCCCCACCGGCGCCCTCGACGAGCCCTGGCTGATCACCTTCCGGGTGATCCAGGGCGCCGGCGCGGCGATCATGTTCCCGGCGGCGCTGGCGATCGTCTTGAACGCCTTCCCGGTCTCAGAACGCGGCAAGGCGATGGCGATCTTCTTCGCGATCGCCGGCGGCCTCACCTCGGTCGGCCCGCTGGCCGGCGGCTTCCTGGTCGAATGGACCTGGCGGGCGATCTTCTGGGTCAACATCCCGGTCGCGATCATCGCCCTCGTCCTCATCGCCAAATCGAAGCCCGCCGACGAGAAGCACCCGGCGCCGCTCGACTACCGCGGCGCGGTGATGATCACGGCCGGGATGGCGCTCGCCGTCCTCGGCCTGCAGCAGTCGAGCGTCTGGCACTGGGACAGCCCGGCGACCTGGGGCACGATCGTCGCCGGCATCGCGATCCTCGCCGGCTTCGTCCGCTACGAGCTGCGGGTCGAGAACCCGCTGCTGCGGCTCTCGGTCTTCCGCGACCGCGCCTTCGCGATCGACAACGTCGTCCTCTTCTTCCTGATGATCGCCTTCGTCCCGCTCTTCTTCTTCGCCAGCATGTACGCGCAGATCTCGCTCGGCGAAAGCGCCTCGGAAACCGGGCTCTACCTGCTGATCTTCTTCGCCGGCTTCGCCACCGCCTCGCAGTGGGGCGGCAAAGTCCTCGACCGGGTCGGGGCGCGGCCGGCGGTCGTGGCCGGGTGCGCCATCGCCGCGGTCGGCTTCTACCTCTGGGGACACTCGATGACCGAACTCTCGGTCTCCGACCAGTGGTACTACATCGTCATCGCCGGGGCCGGGGTCGGGCTCGTCCTCAGCCCGGCCAACACCGACGCGCTGAACCGGGTGCCGCGCAGCCGCTACGGCGAGGCGACCGGGATCACGCAGACGGTGAGGAACTTCGGCTCCAGCCTCGGCCTCGCCGTCCTCGGCACGATCCTGATCAGCGAGAACCGCTCCAACCTCGAGGCGACCGCGGCCGAAAACGGCGTCCCCAAGCAGGCCGCCGACGGCATCGCCGACGCGATCAGCCAGGGCAGCGGCAACGGCAGCAATTTCCCCGCCCACCTCCACGGCCCGATCGCCAAGGTCGCCGAAAGCATCCCCCATGACTTCGCCCTCGCCTCGCGCACCGTCTTCTACGGGATGGCGGCGGCGATGGTCGTCGCCTTCGTCGTCTCCCTGGTCGGGATGCCGAGCGGCAAAGTCGAAACCGAGGTCGAAGACTTCGGCGAGCCGACCTCAGCCGGGCCTGCCTGAAACCGCCCGCCGAAGCAGGAGGGGGCTCCCCCGAGCCTTCAAGGGCGCGGGGGAGCCGCGGGCGCTACTGCCCCTTAGTAGTTGCGATGAGAGGGAGCGTCGACTTCCCGGTCTTGATCTTCATGCACCTCACCTCCTTCCGGCTAAGTTGACTGGTTAAAAGAAGTTTTACTATGTGCCGAGGTACCCGCTCTCAGGGATGGAAACCGCTGATACGTTCAGCCGCGTGAGAGCGCGGCGTCTCGTCCTCCTGGGAATCGCCGCGCTGGCGATCGCCGCCTCCCCCGCCCGCGCCGCGACCTCGAGCGAAGCCGCCGCGCAGAAGCTGGCCGCAAAGTACGTGCCGATCGCGATGCTGCGGGAACAGACCGACCCGCCCTGCAACACCTCCGAGGAGCAGTACCAGCCGACCAGCGTCGACGCGGTCCTCGGCAACCCGACCGTCACCCTCACCCACGAACTTCCCGACGGGGCGCTCGAAGCGGTGAAGCGGGCGCCGAGCGCGGCGGACATCGCCGGCCTGCGCGAAGGCTGGTACCTCGACTACGAAGGCAAGGTCCTCGGCAACACCTGCGTCTACGCGCGGGCGTTCCGCAAGCTGATCGAAGAAGG
>DASTGL010000258.1:0-4701 GCA_035719145.1 Solirubrobacterales bacterium | reverse complement strand
CCGGCGAGTCGAGGATCACTGCGGTGCCGGCGTCGATCGCGTCGTGGCGCTGCTGGTCGATGTCGGCGGTGAAGATCGGCGTCAGCAGCAGCAGGCCGATCACGACGCCGGCGTGGCGGGCGGAGATCGTCCAGCCGCCGTGGATCGCCTGCGGGGCGCGGCCGCTAAGGGCGGTCTCGGTCAGCGCCGAGAGCACCAGCGCCAGGCCGATCCCGACCAGGATCTGGGGCGGGATGGTCAGCGCGATCGTCGCCTTCGGCAGGAAGGCGAGCCCGGCGAGGCCGCCGGAGACGAGGATCGCCCCGGCCGCGGCGCGCGGACGCGCCTCGGGCACGTACTCGGCCAGCCTGCCGCCGAGCAGCGCCGCCAGCGGCATCGCCGTCACCACCAGCGCCGCTTCGATCGGGCTCAGGCGCCAGCCTTCGATCAGCAGCAGGACGAGCAGGAAGAGCGCCGCCGCGATCGCCGCCGAGACCATCGCCAGCGCCAGGTTCGCCCAGAGGTGCGGGCGGCCGGTGCGGCGCAGCTCGGTCGAGACGATCCCGGTCGCCGCCTCGTGCTTGGCGACGGCGAGGATCGGCACCGCCGCCGCCAGCGCCACCGGCACCTGCAGGAGGAAGATCGACTGCCAGGAGACCAGCTCGGTGAGGATGCCGCCGAGCGCGGGCCCGAGCGCGGCGCCGGTCGCCCCGGCGGCAGCCCAGATCGTCGTCGCCCGTTGCTCGGAGCCGACCGTCGCCGGCAGCAGCTCCAGCGCCGCGGTCACCGCGGCGGCGCCGCCGAGTGCCTGTACGCAGCGGGCGAGGATCAGGGTCGAGAGCGAGTCGGCAAGACCGCAGGCAAGCCCGGCGCCGGCGAAGATCGCCAGCCCGACCGCCGCCGCCCGTCCCGGCCCGACCCGCCGGGCGATCAGCGCCGCCGGCACCGCCGCCAGGGCCATCACCAGGTTGAAGGAGACGAGCACCCAGGTCACCCCGGAGACGCTCGTGTTCAGTTCGCGGTAGATGTCCGGCAGCGCCAGGACGACGATCGAGGAGTCGGCGAGGACGACCCCGACAGCGAGGGCCAGCGCCGCGACGCGGGGTCTGGGCGCGGCGTTAATAGCCGAGCTCCTTCGCGTACTTGCGACGGTACTCGTCCCGCTTCTCCAGCACCTCTTCGACGTAGGCGCGCGTTTCGGGGAACGGGATGTCCGCGACGGTGAGCCCCGCCCCGCCCCACTTGTCGGCGTTGCCCGGCCCGGCGTTGTAAGCGGCGAGCGCGGCGGCCTCGTCGCCGTCGTAGCGCTCCAGCAGTTCGTGCAGGAGGAAGGTCCCGTAGCGGATGTTGATTTCGGGGTCTCCTAAGTCCTTCAATTCGAAGCTCGTAGCTTCGCTGTTCTTAGCGATCGTGGCCGCCGCTTCGGGGGTGATTTGCATTAAGCCACGCGCTCCCGCGCTCGATTCCTGATCCTCGAACTTCGACTCGGCGTAGATCACGGCCGCGATCAGCGCCGCGTCGACGCCCTTTTCGTTTGCCTGCTGGCGGATCACGTCCTCGTGGCGCAGCGGCAGCGTCAGCTCCTTGATCGCGTGGTCGAAGGTGCCGCTGGCGATCAGGAAGGCGACGAGGAGCCCGGCCAGGACCGCGACCCCGCCCCAGGCGGCGCGACGGCGGCGGGCGCGGACCCTGCGGCTCATCGGCGCAGCTTTTCGAGCAAGGCGGACAGCGCCCGCTCGAGGTCCTCGACCGAGCCGTCGTTCTCGACCACGTGCTCGGCCCGTTCGGCCTTCTCCCCCTGGGTCAGCTGCCGCGCCTCGCGCTCGTCGACCAGGGCATGGCCGCGGGCGGCAGCGCGCTCGCGGCGGACCTCATCGCTGGTGACGACGGAGACGGTGGTGTCGAAGGGTCGCTCGCCCCCGACCTCGAAGAGCAGCGGCACCTCGACCACGGCGACCTCGGTCTCGGCCGGCAGCGAGAGCAGCCATTCCGCGGTCCGCGCCTGCACCAGCGGGTGGATCTGCTGCTCGAGCCAGGTCAGCTCCTCGGGATCGGCGAAGACGATCTCGCCGATCTTCGCCCGGTCGACCCCGCCGTCGGCCAGGACCTCCGGCCCCCAGCGCTCGGCCAGGCGCCCGCGCAGCGGCTCGCCCTCGAGCAGTTCGTGGACGACCGCGTCGCTCGACAGCGTCGCCGCCCCCAGGCGCGCGAACGCCTTCAAGGCCTCCGACTTACCGGCTGCGATGCCGCCGGTGAGGCCGATCTTCAGTGGCGCCACCGGCGCCGCTCAGCCTTGCTCGGACTCGCTCGTCTGCGCGTCGTCGCCGGCTGCCTCGTCGAGGCTGTCCGGAGCGTCGGGCCGATCCTGCACGGATTCGCCCTCGTGCTGCTCGCCGGGGTCCTCGCCACCCTCATCGGTGCCGGGATCCTCGGTGGTGCCGTTCTCCTCGGCCACCGGCGCGGGCTCGGCGTCCTCGGAGGCCTCGACCTCCTGCGGCAGGTCGCCGGGCGCCTCTTCGGAAGGTTGCTCCTCAGCGGCGGGCTGCTCCTCGGCAGCCGGCTGCTCTTCAGCGGCCGCATCCGCCACCGCGGCCGCGTCGGCGAAGGCGTCTGCCATCGAACCGGTGGGCGGCGGCGCCTGCTCCTCGGCGGTCTCCTCGGTCTCCTCGGCCTGGCCGCCTTCGGCCTGGGCGATCTGCTCGCCGAGCCCGGCCATCGCCATGTTCTGGCCCTCGACCCGCTTGATGCTGAGCGAGAGGCGGCGGCGCTCTTCGTCGATCTCGAGGATCTTGACGTTCAGCTTCGAGCCCGGCTCGACGACTTCGCTCGGGTTCTCGACGTGGTGGTCGGCGAGCTCGGAAATGTGGACCAGGCCCTCGACCCCGGGGAGGATTTCGACGAAGGCGCCGAAGGCGACGACCTTGGTCACGGTCCCCTCCAGCACGTCGCCGGAGCGGTGGGTGCTGATGACGCGCTGCCACGGGTCCTCCTGGGTCTGCTTGAGACCGAGGGAGATCCGCTGGCGGTCGCGGTCGATGTCGAGGACTTTGATCCGCACGTCGTCGCCGATCGAGACGACTTCGGAGGGGTGGTTGACGTGGCTCCAGGAAAGCTCGGAGATGTGGATCAGGCCGTCGATCCCGTCGAGGTCGACGAAGGCGCCGAAGTCGACGATGTTGGAGATCTTGCCCTCGACGACCTGGCCCGGCTCCAGGCGTCCCAAAATCTGCTCGCGGACCTCCTTGCGCTCCTCCGCGAGCACGGCGCGCCGCGAGAGGACGACGTTGTTGCGGCTGCGGTTGAGCTCGATCACTTTGCACTCGAGCGTCTGGCTCATGAACTCGTCGAGGTTGTGGACGCGGCGAATGTCGACCAGCGAGGCGGGCAGGAAGCCGCGCACCCCGAGGTCGAGGATGAGGCCGCCCTTGACGACCTCGATGACGCTGCCTTCGACCGGTTCGCCCGAGTCGGCGGCGACCTCGATCCGCCGCCAGGCTTTCTCGAAGCGAGCCCGCTTCTTGGAGAGGATCAGGCGCCCCTCGGAGTCCTCCTTGGTGAGGACCAGGGCGTCGATCTCCTCGCCGAGCTCGACCTCTTCGTGCGGGTCGACCGACTTGCGGATCGAAAGCTCGCCCGACGGGATGACGCCCTCGGCCTTGTAGCCGATGTCGACGAGCACCTCGTCTTTGTCGATCCGGACGACTTTGCCTTTGACGACATCGCCCTCCTCGAAGGACACCATCGTCGCCGCGTAATTGGGGACGATCTTGCCGTCGATATTGAGGAGGAGGCCGCCGGAACCCTCAACAGGGGTGGCACTCGGCGCAGGCGTCAGGGTCTCGGTCGCGGACACGGGCGGCAATGATGGCAGAATCCGGCTCGATGCCGGTCCGAGCCACCAAGCGCGGCGACGAGCGCACGCCGCTGGACGGCGAGCACGACGTCCTCATCTGCGGCGCCAGCTTCGCCGGACTCGCGGTCGCACGCGAGCTGGCGGGCTCCGGCGCCGACGTCCTGATCCTCGACCGCTACGAGATCGGCGAGCGCCAGACCTCCGCCTGCGGCATCCCGACCGAGTGGCTGCGGCGCCTCGGGCTGATGGAGTCCGAGCGCCAGCGCTTCGACACGTTGGTCATGCACACCCCCCACGGCGACGCCCGCTACAAGCTTCCCTGGACCTTCTCCACCTTCGACTACCGCGAGCTCTGCCAGCTGCTCTGGCGCGACTGCGACGCGACCTTCGAGACCGCCAAGGTCAACGGGCGTGTCGACTTGCTCTCGGATAGCGAGAGGAAGTCGACACAGCGCAGCGATCTGATCTCTGTCGAGACCGATCGCGGCGTCGTCTCCGCCCCGCTCGTCGTCGACGCGCTCGGCTGGCGGCGCATGCTGGCGTCCGGCGACGGCTACCAGCCGCCCGACGCGCCGCTCTCGCGCGGGCTGGAGGTCCACCCCGGCGGCACCTCCGAGGACCTGGCGATCTGGATCGACCGCAAGTACGTCCCCGCCGGCTACGGCTGGTCGTTCCCCGCCCGCGACGAGCTGCGGATCGGGATCGGCTCCTTCGACCCCCGCTTCCACGTCAAGGACACGACCGTCGAGCTGACCCGGGACCTGGGCAAGGAGCCGAACGAGTACCAGGGCAACTGGATCCCCCACAAGCTGCGACGCGGCACCGAGGGCGGCGTCTTCTTCGTCGGCGACTCGGCCGGCCACTGCCTG
>DASTGL010000257.1:0-2158 GCA_035719145.1 Solirubrobacterales bacterium | reverse complement strand
GGACCCCATCCCCGGCTCCTTGGGCGTGAGGCTGGCTAAGTTCCTCGCCCATGGAGGGGTTGCTTCCAGGCGACGGGCCGAGGAGATCATTGCCAAGGGGCTGGTGACTGTCGGCGGGGAGGTGGTTAGGGACCCGGCACGGGACGTGGACGCTGGGAATGACGTGCGGGTCAACGGGGAGCCCGTGGTGGCGGAGGCGCGCGAGGTGTGGGCGGTGAACAAGCCGGTGGGGGTGGTCTCGACGGCGCGCGAGCCGGGGAGCCGCAGGCCGGTGGTGGATCTGGTCGAGACGGAGGCGCGGCTTTATCCGGTGGGCCGGCTCGATGCGGATTCCTCCGGACTGCTGCTGCTGACGAACGACGGTGAGCTGGCGAACCGGCTGACGCATCCGCGGTACGAAGTGCCGAAGACCTACGAGGCGAAGCTGAAGAAGGCGATCGGCGGTGGGGACATGGAGCGGCTCGGGCGGGGGGTAGAGCTGGAGGACGGCCCGACTGCGCCGACGCAGGTGAAGCGCCGCGGCGACCGCGAGATCGAAATCGTCCTCCGCGAAGGCCGCAACCGGCAGGTGCGGCGGATGTTGGAAGCGGTCGGCAACGAGGTGGTAGCGCTGCGACGGGTCGGGTTCGGCCCGTTGCGGCTCGGTGGCTTGAAGGAGGGTGGTGCGCGGCGCCTCTCGGAGGACGAGATCGCCCAGTTGCGCGAAGCCGCTGGTTGACAGTTCCAGCCGCCCGGGGCAGCCAAATCCCCCACGCACAAGCTTGTGGGGAGGGGGATTTGGCTGCCAGGAGCGGCTAGGAACCACGGAGCGGCTGCGGGGTGAGGAGCAGAGTCCCCCTCCCCACATGCAAATAGGAGGGGGACTCTGCTCCTCACCCTGGCGCCGCTTTGGTGAGCTGCGAGGCCACAGCGTCGGCGACTGCCGCTGCTTCTCGTTCCGCCTGGCGATTGGTCACGCGCAGGACCGAGTAGCCGGCTCTCATCAGTTCCCGGTCCCGCCAGCGGTCGCGCTCGAATGCGACGGCGGCGCCGTGGAAGTCGCGGCTGTCGGCCTCCAGGGCGAAGCGGTGGTCGGGCCAAAGGAGGTCGACCTCGATGCGACCGTTGGCGATCTGGACAGGTGCGTTGAAAAGAGGCGGCGGGAGGTTGCGCTGTATGACCAGCGGCAGCACCTTTGCCTCCAGTGGGCTCTTGAGCTTGCCGCGCGTCTTCAGCAGCGGTGCCGCTCCGCGCCACTCCTCGATCAGCCCCAGCAGCACCTTCATCCCTCGGCGCCTGGGATCGATCGAGCGCTCGATCGCCGGGATGTCGAGCATGGATCGTCGTCGAGCTGCCGCCCGCTCGAACGCGCTGCGGAGCGTCCGCTCGCCGACTACGCCGGCGAGGTCCACCAAGGTCCGCGCCGGGCTCGTGCAGGGAATGCGGTCGAAGGTCCCGCTCTCCTCCGGGCGCGGTGGCCGCACGCGGTGCAGGTAGATGCCGTCGATGTGGCGACCACGATCTCCAGCTGCGATCACGTCGATGACCACAGGCCCCTTGTCCAGGAGACCGAAGAGCGCCGCAGCACTCCGGTGGGAGACGACGGCACCGCGACCACAGGCCAGGGTGGCGGCACGAAGGCGTCCCTTGTGGTCGATCCCGCGACGACCTACCGCGAAGACTCCACGGAAGATGCTGTGTAGACGGCCGTCTGCTGTCGCACGATCGATTGCGGCGTCGCTGAAGCCGATCGCTCGTAGCTGGGCCCGCGAGACAACGCCATGTTGGCGATCGGCCATAACCGCGAGCTTCTGCCGGGGAGTGGTGGGAGTTTTCCTCGCTATGCGGTGATAAGTCCCACCGCTCGGAGATTCGCCCCCTTCCTCTGAGAAGATTCGGGGAGTGAGCGGCAATGGACGCAACGGCAACCTGGAAGCCGGCGCCTACCAGCCGCCTCAGCAGCGGCTCTTCGCAGTGCGGGGGGCGGCGCAGGCTGAGGCGAATGAGGCGGAGGCGATTCTCTCTGCGACCGAAGAGGTGATGCGGGGGTTGATCGAGCGCAACTCGATCGCGCCGGAGGACATGGTCAGCTGCTTGTTCACGACCACCGATGACCTCGATGCGGAGTTCCCGGCGGTGGCGGCTCGCAAGCTCGGGCTCGACTCGGTGCCGCTGCTCT
>DASTGL010000256.1:0-2208 GCA_035719145.1 Solirubrobacterales bacterium | reverse complement strand
GACGGCGTGGGTGGCCGCGGAGGCGGCGAGGGCGATCCGTCCCTCCGCCGCCGCCCGCTGGAACGGCACGAGCGGATCGCCGCCGGCCGCGTCCAGCAGCTCCAGCGCCCGGCCGTAGCGCTCGCGCTCCCCTTCGCAGGCCGCGCGACACTCGGGCGGAACCTGCGCCAGGTCGGCCTCCGCCGCCCCGATCCGCCACTCGACCAGGAAGCGCCGCAGCCGCTCCGCCGCCCCCGCGTCCTCGAGCTGGTCGGCCAGCACCGGCGTCACCGTCATCGTCAGATCCCGCGCCACCTCCAGCACCGGCAGATAAGAGCGAATCACTGCATCGAACAGCCACTCCTCGCCGAACGGATAAGTCCCGAACCCCTCGACGTAGGGCATGTGGCTGTGCAGGACGATCGCCAGATCGCCAACCCCCTCCCTCCCGAACTGCATCAACTTGACCACCTAGTAGATAGACAAGTTGATGCAGTTCGATCAGGGGGCACGGCAGACCGCGAGGAAGTCGAGGGCGCGGTCCAGGCCCTCCTCGCGCAGGCGGAAGTCGGAGGCGGCGATCGCCGGGGTGAAGCGGTCGTAGAAGGGCTTGGTCAGGCCGAAGCGTTTGTGGAAGCTGTCCCAGCCGAGCTTGATCGCCAGCTCGTGGGCGCGCAGCTTGCGGGCGTGGAAGAGGCCGAGCATCTCGACCCGCTCGAAGTGCGCCTCGCAGAGCGCCCGGAACTCCTCGGCGCGGTCCTCCTTCACGTGCCATGGGTTGTCGGACTTCTCAGCCCCCTCGGGGGCCAGCGTCAGCAGGTTCGGGGTCGAGACGTAGGCGACGCCGCCGGGCGCCAGCATCGACTTGAAGTGCTCGAGGATCGCTCCCGGATCCTGGACGTGCTCGATCGTCTGCAGGAAGACGACGGCGTCGCAGGGCTCGGCGAAGCTCTCGACCAGGTCGCGCTGGAAACGCAGGTTCGGCCGCTGGTAGCGCAGCCGCGCGTGCTCGTGGGCTTCGGGGTTGGCGTCGACGCCGACGACGGATGCGGCGCGGGCGGCCAGGACATTCGAGCCGTAGCCCTCGCCGCAGGCCATGTCGACCACCCGCTTGCCCGCCACCCGCTCGGCGATCCACTCGTAGACGACCAGGTGGCGCCGGAACCAGTAGTTCTCCTCCGGCACGTCGGGCAGCGTCCGCTCGCCCGTCAGGGGCAGCGGGGGCACTCCGGGCGGCTGGTTCTCCTGCAGGTAGTGGCGCTCCACCGGACGGGACCGTATTGCAGATTCCGCATATTGTTCCCGCCCGATGCCGGCCTCCCCCTCCGCCACCCCGGAGCACATCAAGGACGTCAACACCCGCTACCACGACGCGGCGGCACACGAATACGACGCCAAGTGGGGCATCGACTTCGGCGAGGTCGGCCAGCGGCAGGTGCGACTGAAGCTGATCAAGGCCTTGGGCGGGCAGAAGGGGCGCAGCTTCGGCGACGCGCTGGAGATCGGCTCGGGCACCGGCTACTTCTCGCTCAACCTCGTCCAGCTCGGCGTGATCGAGCGGCTGACCGCGACCGACATCTCCCCCGGGATGCTGGAGCGGCTCGCCGGGACCGCCGAGGCGCTGGGGCTCGAGGACGTCACCACCGTCGTCACCGAGGCCGAGACGCTGCCCTTCGAGGACGAGAGCTTCGACCTCGTCCTCGGCCACGCCGTCCTCCACCACATCCCCGACCTCGACAAAGCCTTCGCCGAATTCCGCCGCGTCCTGCGGCCGGGCGGGATGATCGCCTTCGCCGGCGAGCCTTCCCGCTACGGCGACACCCTGGCGGCGCTGCCGAAGCGCGCCGGCCTGGCGCTGGCGCCGCTCTGGCGGCGCGCGGTCGGTGCCCGGGAGCGCGGCGTCGCCGAGTACGAGCAATCGGAGGGGCATTCACTGGAGGGCGAGGTCGACGTCCACGCCTTCGCCCCCGCCGACCTGCGCCGCCTGCTCCGCGACGCCGGCTTCGAGAAGCGCCACGTCGGCGGCGAGGAGCTGCTCTCCAACGCTTGGGGCTGGGGCCTACGCACGGTCGAGTCGAGCGCCGAGCCGGAATCGATCTCCTTCGGCTGGCGCCGCTTCGCCTTCAACAGCTACATCGCCCTGCAGAAGGTCGACACCCGCCTGCTCGAGCCCTACCTGCCCGCCGAGCTCTTCTACAACCTGCTCGTCTCTGCCCGCAAGCCGGCCTA
>DASTGL010000255.1:0-2054 GCA_035719145.1 Solirubrobacterales bacterium | reverse complement strand
ATCAGCGCCAGCCGCTCCTCGAGGATCGCCCGCAGGTTCATCGCAGCTCCTCTTCGACCAGACCGAGGAACATCCCTCTGCGCAGATCCTGCGGCCGCGGCGCGCCGCCGGTCTCGAGCTGGAGGTGGCGGTAGTCGCTGCGGCTGTGGACGACCCAGCAGAGCAGGCGCAGGCGGCGGAAGTCCTCCGGGCCGATGCCGAGCGCGCTCGTGTACTCGGCGACCGCGCGGGCGGCGACCCGGCCGAAGTCGCTCCCCGGGTCGAGCAGGCGCGCGTAGGACTCGCGGGTCCGACCATCCTCCAGCGCCCCGTCGAGGACGAAGGCGCAGTTGGCGAGGAAGTAGACGAGGTCGAGCCCGGGCAGCCCGTCGGGCTCGGCCGACTCCCAGTCGAGCAGTGCCGGCTCCCCCTCCGACGTGATCACCACGTTCCAGGGCGAGCAGTCGCGGTGCTCCGGAACCGAAGGCAGCTCCCCGAGCCCCGCCAGCTCCTGGCGGATCGAGGCGAGCGCTGGCTCTCCCACCACCGCCCCGAACTGAGCCTCGAAACCCTCAACCGCCTCCTCCACCAACCCGGCCTCCTGCGGCCGACGGGACGAAACCGATCTATATAGGCCCCTTTTCGTCCCGTCGACACTTGCGAGGTCGATGAGGAGGTGGGTTACCTGATGCGCTACATGTTCGAAGTTCTCGGGGGTCAGCTGGTCCAGCAGGGTTTGGCCTTCGACTACGCCCTCGACGACCGCGAGGCGGCCGGCGCGATGGCCCTCGCTCCGCAGGTGGGGGAAGCCGGCAAGGCCGGGGCGCTCCTCCCCCAGCTGGCGCAGGACCCGCGCCTCGCGCTCGAGGCCCGGCTCTGCCTCGGGGACGCGGGCGAATTTCACCGCCGCCGTGGGACGCGCCCCCCCGCTCTCGAAGGCGAGGCCGACCACCTTGTTGATGCTGCGGCGGCCGCCCGTGAGGAGCAGCAGCGGTGCCGACGGGGGCAGCTCGACGTCTCGCCCCTCCCCGCCGCGGCGCCGGCCGACGACGTAGAGCGGACACAACAGTCCGGTCTTCCGCGCCAGGCGCCAGGCGGCTTGCAGCGCCTTCTCCTTGAGAGAGCCGGCGCCGCGCGTCGCCAGCAGATATCCGACAGCCTCCTCTGATTCGAGCGGCAACCAGAACTGCGGCAGCCGATGCGGCAGCGGTCCCGCCCAGTAGACCCGCACGTCCTCGAACCCGGCGGCCTCGGCTCGGCGCCGCGCCCGTGCCGCGCGCCCCGGCCAAGGCAGCTTCCAGCTCTCGACCAGCTCGGCGTCCGGCAGCGCGAAGCGCCAGTCCTGGCGGCGCAGCATTGGATTCCGACGCGGCTCGGGCAGCGGCTCCGCCGCGCTCGGGGGCTCGCCCAGCAGCTCGCGGTAGATCCCCGTGACCCGGCTCGCCATCGCCTCGCGCGTCAGCCCCGCCTCCACCCGCTCGCGGGCGGCGATGGCCAGTCCCTGCCGCAGCTCAGGATCGCCCAGAACCCGCCGCAGCGCCGCCGCCAGGCCCTCGCTGTCGCCGGGCGCGACCAGCAAGCCGCTGCGGCCGTCCGCGATCAGCTCCTCGGTGCCGCCGATCGCCGAGCTGACGATCGGGGTCCCGGCCGCCATCGCCTCCAGCACCGCCAGCGAGGAGCCCTCGTACAGCGATGGCAGGGCGAAGACGTCGCAGGCGGCAAGCAGCTCGGGCACGTCCTCGCGGCGGCCGAGGAAGCGGACGCGATCGGCGATCCCCAGCCGCGCCGCCAGCGCTTCCAGCGGCTCGCGCTCGGGGCCCTCGCCGGCGAGGAGGAAGAGGGCGTCGGGGATCTGCGGGATCGCCTCGAAGAGGGCCCGGTGCCCCTTCTGGGCGTCGAGCCGCGCCGGCGTCAGCACCAGCTGTTTGCCCGCATCGCCCCCGAGCTGCTCGCGCAGCCCCGGCGGCGCCTCGACTTCGACCCGCGCCAGGTCGACCGCGTTGTAGACGAGGTCGATCTTCTCGGCCGGCCAGCCGAGCTGGTCTCTCAGCTCGCGGGCGATCTCCCCGGACACC
>DASTGL010000254.1:0-17348 GCA_035719145.1 Solirubrobacterales bacterium | reverse complement strand
GTGGGGTTCTGCGCCTGCTTGGCGGAGACGAGGACGAAGCGGCCGTGGTCGCTGGCGACAAGCTGGTCATGGAAGGCACGGGTGGTGTGCTGGACCGTGCGGATGAGGAGGTCGTGCAGCAGGGCCCAGTCCGAGAGCGGCGCCTCGTGCAGCGGCTCGCCGCCGCGCCAGCCGCCGACGAGATGGAGGAGCGCATCGACACGGCCGAAGCGCTCCACCAGCAAGGCGCACCAGGCGCGAGCCGCGTCCTCGTCGAGCAGGTCGACGGCGCGCCCGTCCCAGCGCTCGGTAGGAAGTCCGAGTTCGGCGGCAAGTGAGTCCAGCGCCTCCTGGCTGCGCTCGGCCCCCGCGACGATCGCGCCCTCTGCAGCCAGCCGCTCGGCAACCACAGGCCCGAGCCCACCGCCGATTCCCGCAACAGCAACTACCCGATCCTCAAGCATCCGCACATCTTCGCAACAACAATGTAGAAACTTATTGTCCGGCATTTTTCCGTCTGCTAGAAATGCGAGCATCAGGCCATGGATTTACGTCAGGCAAACCCACGAAAGCAGGGCGATATAGGTGAGGGGATAGCCGCCGCTTGGCTGATGCAGCAGGGCTACGGGATCTGGGTGCCCTTCGGCCATAGTCCCGATTGCGACCTTCTCGCAGAGCGTGACCGCAAGCTGCTGCGAATTCAGGTGAAGACCTCAACCTGCTGGAGGAAGGAACGGTGGGTAGTCGCTACGTGCACGCGTGGTGGCAATCGAAGCTGGAATGGCGTGATCAAGCGCCTGGAGGAGTCTCGTTTCGACTACTTGTTCATAGTCGTCGGCGACTGGCGCTGCTGGTTCATCCCGTCGAACGAAGTGGACGGGCGGAACGCAATCAGCCTAGGCGGCCCGAAGTATTCGGAGTTCGAGATCCACCCACCCAGAGGCCTGGCATCACCTGTTGAAGACAGCCAGTTTGAGTTAGTGGGGGAGGCAGGATTCGAACCTGCGTAGGCATAGCCAATGCGTTTACAGCGCATCTCCTTTAGCCACTCGGACACTCCCCCGAGCGGAGCGAAGTCTAACCTTCCGAAGCTCCGAGCCGAGCTGACATTCGTTCGTTGAAAGCGGTGAGGGCGGAGAAGGGGCGCATGAAGACGGTCAGCTCGGCGACGCGGCCGTCCTCGTCTAGCTCGAGGAAGTCGATGCCCTCCAGCTCGCGGTCGGTGCCGGCGACCTTTGCCTTGAAGCGGAGGCAGACGCTCTTGCCGTCGCTGAGCTCGTCGACGTAGGTGAGGTCTTCGAGGGTGGCGGCGACGTGGGTGAGGACGGTGGCGACGGTGTCGCGCCCGTCGAAGCCGCGGAAGAGGATCGGGCTGTGGAGGACGACGTCCTCGCGGAGGGTCTCCGTCAGCAGCTCGAGGTCCTTGGCCTCGGCGGCCCGACGGAACGGGTGCGGCTCTGCCATGCGCCCACTGTACCTGCGATGCGATGGGATACTCACTGCGTGCCGAGCGATCGCTTCTACTCACGCATGTCCCACTCCCTCGGAGCCACCGGGCTGCGCTGGGTCGGCAAGCTGAACGTGCCGCTCTACCGGCTCAGCCGCGGGCGCATCGGCGGCAAGGTCGGCAACGGGCCGGTCCTGCTCCTCACCACCACCGGCCGCAAATCCGGCCAGCCCCGCACCGCGCCCGTCCTCTACCTCGCCGACGGCGAGCGCTTCGTCGTCATCAACACCAACGCCGGCAACGCCAAGACCCCGGCCTGGTCGCTCAACCTCCGCGCCGACCCCGAGGCCGAAGTCGAGGTCGGCGGCAAGCGGACCAAGGTGCGGGCGCGGATGGCCGAGGGCGAGGAGCGCGACGACCTCTGGCGCCGCCACATGCGGCAGTACTCCGGCTGGGACTACTACGAGTCGAAGCTAGACCGCCAGCCCAGCGTCTTCGTTCTAGAGCCGCGCTAGAGCTAGCTGGCTTCGCGCAACATCTGCGCCTCGGGGAGGCGCTTCAGCTTCTTCAGCGTGTTGTTCTCGATCTGGCGGATCCGCTCGCGGGTGACACCGAAGGTTTTGCCGACTTCCTCCAGCGTCAGCGGCTCGGCGCCGGAGAGGCCGTAGCGAAGTTCGATCACCTGGCGCTCGCGGTCGGGCAGGGCGTCGAGCGCCCGCCGCACGCCCTCCTTCTGCAGGTGCTCGCTGGCTTCCTCGAAGGGCTCCAGCACCGCATCGTCAGCGACGAAGTCACCGAGCTCGGATTCGTCCTCGTCGCCGACCGGTTTCTCCAGCGAGACCGGCAGTTGCGCGACGCGGAGGATGTCCCGCACGTCGGAGACCGGCCAGCGCAGCTCTTCGGCAATCTCGGCCGGCTCGGGCTCGCGCCCCAGTTTCTGCACCAGCTGGCGTTCGACGTGGGCGACCCGGTTCAGCTTCTCGACCATGTGGACGGGGATGCGGATCGTCCGCGCCTTGTCAGCGATCGCCCGCGTCACCGCCTGGCGGATCCACCAGGTCGCGTAGGTGGAGAACTTGTAGCCGCGGCGGTAGTCGAACTTCTCGACAGCGCGGATCAACCCCAGCGAGCCCTCCTGGATCAGGTCGAGGAAGCTGAGCCCGCGGCCCAAATAGCCTTTGGCGATCGAGACGACGAGGCGCAGATTGGCCTCCACCATCTGCCGCTTCGCCAGCATGTCGCCGCGCTCGATCCGTTTCGCCAGTTCGACCTCCTGCTGCGCGGTCAGCAGGTCGACCTGGCCGATCGAGCGCAGGTAGAGCCGCAGCGAATCGAGGCTCGGCTCGACGGTCAGGTCGAGCTCTTCTTTTTTTGCCGCGCCGCTGTCGCCGCTGCGCTGGGCTTTGTAAGCGCTGACCCCGTCCTCGGCGACGACGTCGATCCCGTGCTCGACCAGGTGCGCGTGGAGCTGGCTCACCTGCTCCTTGGTGATCTCGACCTCCTCGAGTGTCGAGGAGATCTCCTCGAAGGTCAGGTAGCCGCGCTCGCGACCTTTGGCGATCAGTCCCTGGAGTTCCTCGATCTCCCCGATCGGGCTCGCTTCCTCGTCGCGCTCTACGACCTCAGCCGTGCTCTCCAACGGTTCGATAGCCACTTGCCCTCGTTTGTTCCCTTCTCCCTTCGAGGGTTGGCCGACCCTGAAGCTCCGGCCGCGGCGGATTATAGGGAGATAAAGAAAAGAACTTGCGCAACGGGGCCCGGGTGTCCGAAGAGCCGGGTCGCTTACTATTCATAAGCCGATGGCCAGCCAGCCGATCGCCACCCCCACCACCCCCGACGTCCAGGCCGCGCTCCCCGCGACGCAGGTCGGCCTCTCGCGGGTCGGCGTCACCGGCGTCGAGAAGGTGATCCGGGTCAAGACCGACGGCGTCGAGAACCTCTTCTACGCCGAGTTCGAGTGCTTCGTCGACTTGAACCCGCAGCAGGCCGGCGTCCACATGTCGCGCTTCGAGGAGATCGTCGGCGAGGCGATCGACGAGGTCGTGCTCGGCGAGGCGTTCAAGGCCGAGGTGCTGGCCGCCCACGTCGCCCAGCGGGTGCGCGAGCGCCAGGGCGGCGAGCGCGCCGAGGTCTCGATCGCCGCCCGCTACCCGGAAACGGTGCAGACGCCGGAAACCGGCAAGACGACCCAGGAGATCTACGTCCTCTACGGCACCGCCGTCGCCTCCGAGCGCGGCACCCGCACCCTGACCGGGGTCGAGGCCCAGGGGATGACCGCCTGCCCCTGCGCCCAGGAAGCGGTCGCCGCCCTCGCCCGCGACCGGCTCGCCGGCGACGGCTTCGGCGACGAGGAGATCGAGCGGATCATCGAGCTCGTCCCCGTCGCCACCCACAACCAGCGCGGCATCGGCACCCTCTACGTCGGCTGTCCCGAGGGCGGTCCGGCCTGGATCGAGGCGCCGGAGCTGCTGCGGATCGTCGAGAGCTCGATGAGCTCGGAGATCTACGAGCTGATGAAGCGCACCGACGAGCGCTCGGTGGTCGTCAAGGCCCATGAAAACCCGCGCTTCGTCGAGGACTGCGTCCGCGAGATGCTGCGCCAGGTGGTCGAGGGCTACCCCGACCTGCCGGAGGAGACCTTCGTGATGGCGCGCCAGGAGAACCTCGAGACGATCCACCGCCACAACGTCGTCGCCGAGCGCTACGGCACCCTCGCCGACCTTCGCGCCGAGGTCCTCCAAGGCGAACCCAGCACGCACCACCTGACGATGCGCGAGTGGCTCGAGGCTCCGGCCTCTTAACTGCTTCGGGACGAAGCTGCCCTGTACAGGGGTCCGGGGGTCCTCTGAGTGAATTTGTCGCGGCCCTATCGGGCCCGGCTCCGGAGAATGCTGCCCGCCTATGGCGGGCAAAGATCAGATTGCATATCGCCTGGGACATTCCCTCAGAGGACCCCCGGACCCCTCCACAACACGCTCAGGCAGACGCCGAGGGACGAGAGCAACTCGTGGTTCCTTTGTCCGCCCCTGCACGACAAAGGAACCACGGGATGACGCTGGAGCTCGGGAGCGCAATCGCGTGGTTCCTTAGTCCGGATATAGAGGACGAAGGAACCACGACTTCGACCTCCGACCAGCTTCAACGATCCCGTGGTTCCTTTCGGATCTATCTCGTCCGTAAGGAACCACGAGCTCTGGAGCGGAGAGATGGCCTCGAGGTGGGGCGTCTGCCAGGACGTGTGGCTGGGAGGGGTGGGTGTCCCTCTCGGGGCCGGCGTCCTGTTGCCGGCACAGAACACTTGGCGAGAGACGGCTAGTTAGAGGCCGGCAACCCAGGTCTCGAGAGGGACACCCACCCCTCCCTACGGCACCACCTCCGTCAGCCCGTCGGCTTCGCCTTCGCCGCCGCCCGTTCGCGCTCCAGCTCCTCGATCCGCCGCCGCAGGCCGAAGAAGTAGTCGGCGCCGCTGACCACGGTGACCGCGAGGGCGAGGTAGACGAGGAGGTCGACCCATAGAGGCGAGGGGTCGGCGGCGATCAGGGCAATCACGGCGGCGATCTGGAGGACGGTCTTCAGCTTGCCGAGCCAGCTGGCGGCGATGACGAGGCCGCGCTCGGCGGCGATCGCCCGCAGGCCGGTGACGGCGATCTCGCGGGCGATGATCACCATCGCGATCCAGGGCGCGAGCCGGTGCAGCGAGACGAGCGAGAGCAGCGCCGCGGTGATCAGCAGCTTGTCGGCGAGCGGGTCCATCAGCTTGCCGAAGGTGGTGACCGAGTCCCGCGAGCGGGCGAAGTAGCCGTCGAGGCCGTCGGTGAGCGCGGCGAGGGCGAAGACCGCCGCGGCGAGGGCATCGCCGTTGGGCGTCTCCCCCAGCAGGGCGACGACCACCACCGGCACCGCGAGGATGCGGAGGAGGGTGAGCGCGTTGGGCAGGTTGAGCGGGAACATCTCCCCGCTCACTTACCCCCGGCGGGCACCGGAGCAGTCTTGGCCGCTTCGGCGTCGCGCTTGGCGAAGTACTCCTCGCCCTCGATGCTGACGTGCGGCAGCAGCTTGTCGAGCCAGCCCGGCAGCCACCAGGCGCGCTTGCCCAGCAGCACCATCACCGCCGGCACCAGCAGGCAGCGGACGATGGTCGAGTCGATCGCGATCGCCACCGCGAGGCCGACCCCGAACTCCTTCACCACCGGGTTGCCGCTGAGGACGAAGCTGGTGAAGACGCAGACCATGATCGCCGCCGCCGAGGTGATCACCCGGCCGGTGTTGGCGAGCCCTTCGACCACCGCCCGCTTCTCGTCGCCGAACTCTTTGAAGTGCTCGCGCATCTGCGTCAGCAGGAAGACCTCGTAGTCCATCGAGAGCCCGAAGAGGATCGCGAACATCAGCAGCGGCACGAAGCTGACGATCGGGATCGGGTGGTCGAGCCCGATCAGCGAGGAGCCCCAGCCGAGCTGGAAGACAGCGGTGACGACGCCGTACGCGGCGGCGACCGAGAGCAGGTTCATCGCCGCCGCCTTGATCGGGACCAGCAGCGAGCGGAAGGCGACGAGCAGGACGATGAAGCTGAGAGCGACGACGATCGCGATCATCAGCGGCAGCTTGTCGCTGATCTGGCTGGCGAGGTCGATGTAGCCGGCGGTCTGGCCGCCGACGTAGGAGTTGGCCTTCGTCCCCTCCACCGCTTCGGGGATCACGTTCTCGCGCAGGTTTTCGACCAGGCTGACGGTTTCGTCGGCCCACGGCTCGGACTTGGAGATCACCGTGAAGACGGCGACGGTCCCCTGCTTGTCGAGGCTCGGTTCGCTGACCGCTTCGACGTCGTCGGCGCCGCCGACCGCCTGCTCCAGTTTCGGCAGCAGCTGTTTCGCTTCGGCGGGCGAGCTGAATTCGGAGGCGATCAGCAGCGGCCCGTTGACGCCCGGGCCGAAGCCGGCGTTGAGCGAGTCGTAGGCCTGGCGCGAGGTCGTTTCCTTCGGCAGGGCGCTGATGTCGTTCTGGCCGAGCTCGAGCTGGAAGATCGGCAGCGCCAGGACGATCAGCACCAGGAGGGCGGCGATCGTCGCCGTCCACGGACGGTCGCTGACCCGTTCGGCCCAGCGGCGCCAGCCGTGCGGTTCCTTGTCATCCGGGTGCGTCTTGCCGAGGGTGACCCGCAGCGAGTTGATGTGCGGGCCGAGGGCGCCGAGCATCGCCGGCAGCAGGGTCGCCGCGGCGCTGACGGCGACGACGACCGCGACCGCGGCGGTGAAGCCGAGCGTCGAGACCAGCGGGATCCCGGCGAAGGCGAGCGAGCAGAGCGCGATCACGACCGTGAAGCCGGCGAAGACGACGGCGCCGCCGGCGGTCGCGGTCGCCCGCGCGATCGACTCGCGCACCTCCATCCCTTCGCCGAGCTGCAGTTTGTGGCGGGTGACGATGAAGAGGGCGTAGTCGATGCCGACGCCGAGGCCGATCATCGTCGCCAGGGTCGAAGCGACGCCGGGGACCTCGAGCACGTGCTCGAGCAGGCGGATGATCGAGAGCGCGCAGGCGAGGCCGATCACCGCCGAGACGATCGGCAGCATCATCGCCGTCGCGGTGCCGAAGGCGAAGAGGAGGATGATCACCGCCGCCGCCAGCCCGATCGCCTCGCTGGTCTCGGTCGCCGGCTTTGAGAGCTGCTGGCCGACGTAGGCGCCGACGGCGGCATTCAGCCCGGCCGCTTCGGCGGGCTTGGCGGCGTCGAGGATCCGTTCGGCCTGCTCTTCGTCGATTTCGCCGGGGCCGATCCCGAGGACGACCGGGATGTAGCCGATCCGCAGGTCTTTGCTGAGGGTCTTCGAGCCTTCGGCCAGCGGGCTCTGCGCCGAGTTGACGTAGTGGATCGCTTCCAGCCGCTTCACGGTTTCGCCGATCGCGGCGGCGAACTTCGCTTCGGTCAGTTTCTTGCCCTTCGGCGCTTCGAAGACCAGCGGGTTGCTGCCGAAGGCCTGTTCGGGCAGGTTGTCTTCGAGCAGTTCGGTGGCGATCGTCGAGTCGGTCCCCGGCAGCGTGAGGTTTTCGCTGGTCTTGCTGCCGGAGGCGTGGCTGATCACCAGCAGCGCGATCGCCAGGACGATCCAGGCGGCGATGACCGGATAGTGGTGGCGCGAGCAGAAGCGTCCGATCGCGTACAGGGGTCCGGTCATCTTGGGTTGGTCCTTTCCGGAGCGGGGATTTCGCCAGTCTCGAAGGCCGAGGGGACCGCTTCGGAGGGCCGCGCCCCGAGCGCCTGCCGCAGCAGGACCAGGTGCTGGGCCTGGTTGGCGGCCATCGAGCCGAGCAGCGGGCGCGGCCAGTCGGCACTGAGCTTGCCGACGGCGCTGAGCTCGGCGTCGAGCGTCGCGCTTTCCATCTCATAGAGGAACCCGAGGCTGTCGGCGCGCGTGTTCAAGTTGTCGGCTTCGATCGTTTCCGCTGGCGGATCGGCTTCGCCGCCGATACCACGCAGGGTCTTCGTCGTCGCATCGACATGTTCCTGTTCCTGGGCGCGGAACTGCCGCGCCGCGGCTAGCTCGGCGCCGTGCAGGTGCGGCAGCACCTGGCTGTAGGCGGCGACCGCGGCGAGCTGACGGCCGAGGATTTCGTTGAGGACGCGGACGTCGCGTTCCTTGTCGCCGGCGCCGGCGGAGCTGCTGCCGCCGCAGGCACTGAGGCCGGCGGCAGCGAGCACGGCGACGGCTCCGAGCAGGAGGGCGCGGCGCACGGCAAAGCCGCGCATGATTCGGTTCGCTGCCATGACGACGCCCGCAAGCCTATGAGCAATGACAACCGCCGCGCGCAGGCCGCCCTCGCCGAGGAGGTCCACAACTGCCGCCTCTGCCCGCGGCTGGTCGAGTGGCGCGAGGCGCAGGCGGCGAATCCGCCGCGGCGTTACCGGGGCCAGGACTACTGGGCGCGCCCGGTCTCCGGCTTCGGCGACCCGGCGGCGCGGATCGCGATCGTCGGCCTCGCCCCCGCCGCCCACGGCGCCAACCGCACCGGCCGCATGTTCACGGGCGACCGCTCCGGCGACTGGCTCTACGCCTCGCTGCACCGCACCGGCCTCGCCAACCAGCCCGAATCGCGGTGGCGCGACGACGGCCTCGAGCTGCGCGACGCCTACGTCACCGCCACCGTCCGCTGCGCACCGCCGGCGAACAAGCCGACCCCGGAGGAGCGCGACACCTGCCTCCCGTATCTGGAGCGGGAGCTGCGGCTGCTCGAACGCGTGCAGGTGGTCGTCGCGCTGGGCGCCTTCGGTTGGGATGGCTTCCTCCGCGCCGCGCGCGCCCTCGGCGAGACGGTGCCGCGTCCGCGGCCGAAGTTCGGGCACGGCGCCGGAGCCGAGATCGGGCGCTGGCAGCTGCTCGGCTGCTACCACCCGAGCCAGCAGAACACCTTCACCGGCACCCTGACCGTCCCGATGACCGACGAAGTCTTCGAACGGGCCCGGGCGTTGGCTGAGTAGGGACGAGCTCGTACCTGCAGCTGCTCGCGGAACCCTCTCGACCCCTGTTCAGGTCTCTGCTGCGACAACCCAAGGGAGGGACTTTGCGCAGGCCAAGGATCAAGCGGACGACCGAGCAGATCGAAACGCCCGAGGGGGACGTTTACCTGCTGCGGCCGAGTGCGGGCAACGACATCCGGATCGAGAAGCCCGACGAGAGCGAACGGCGGCTGCTGGCCGCCTTCGACGGCGACCACACGCTCGAGCAGCTGCGCGAGGAGTTCGGCGCCGAGACGGTCGACGAAGTGCTCGCGCAATTGCGCGAGCTGGAGGTGATCGAGGACGCCGAGGACTACGAGCTGCTGGCGCCGGGAGAGCTGGAGCGGTTCGACCGCCAGCTCCGCTACTTCAGCGACATCGCCACCGGCGATCTCTCCCCGTCGCGGTGCCAGAAGCGGCTCCGCGAGGCAAAGGTCGCGGTGCTGGGCGTCGGCGGGCTCGGCGGCTGGTCGGCCTGGGCGCTCGCCTGCACCGGGGTCGGCGAGATGTGGCTGATCGACGGCGACCGGGTCGAGATCAGCAACCTCAACCGCCAGATCCTCTATACCGAGGCCGACCTGGGCCTGCTCAAGGTCGAGTGCGCGGCGGCCCGCCTGCGCGCCTTCAACTCGGCGATGAAGATCACCACCGAGGCGCGCCGGCTCGAGAACCAGGAGGAGATCGCCGAGTTCATCGCCGGCTCCGACGTCGTCATCGACGCCGCCGACTGGCCCGCGCACGAGATCGAGCACTGGTGCAACGCCGCCTGCTTCGAGGCGGGCATCCCTTACATCACGATGAGCCACTTCCCGCCAGTCGCCAGGGTCGGCCCGCTCTATGTCCCCGGCGAGACCGGCTGCTACGTCTGCCAGGAGATCTCCTACCGGCGCGACTACCCGCTGTTCGACATCGCCGTCGAGCAGCGGCGGGCGCAGCCGAGCCCGGCGGCGACGCTCGGCCCGGCCTGCGGCCTGATCGGCGGCCAGGTCGCGCTCGAGGTGATGCACCTGCTGACCGGGCTGGCGAAGCCCTCGACCCACGGCGTCGCCCATCTCTACGACCTGCGGACGATGGAGATCAAACGCGAGGCGGTGGTGCCGGAGCCGAGCTGCCCCGTCTGCGGCGAGATGGAGCACCTACCCCAGACCAAAGGGGGCGTTCAGGACGGGGAGCCGGCAGCCGGGTAGGTTTCCGGCGGATGCGCCTCGCCACCACCCTCGTCTTCCTCGCGCTCGGCGGCGCGCTGCTCATCGGCTGCGGCGGCTCGGGCGACTCGACGACGGGCGCTCCGCATATGAGCAACGGGATGCCGCACATGGCAGGCGGCGTCTCGATGGCGCAGATGCGCGCGACCTGGATGAGGAGCGCCGCCTGCCGGCACCCGCAGGGCGCCTCCCGCTGGGGCTGCTCGGTCGGTCCCTACCGCTGCCAGGCGGTGGTGACCGACCGCGGCTGGACGGTCGACTGCGCCAAGCCCGGCCGCTCGATCGCCTTCACGGTCCCGGCGCGGAAGTAGGCCGCCGGGCGATCCGCCGGGACGGATCGAGGAAGAGCAGGAACCAGAGGTAGCCGGCGGCCCGCGGCGCGACGAAGGCAAGTGGGATCGAGAGCATGAAGATCGCGGCGATGTAGGTGCCGCGGATGCGCGTTTCGCGATCGGTCTCGTCATCGATCGAGGTGAGGCCGCGGCGCCGTGCGTCGATCCCCATCCAGAGCCCGATCAACACGACCGCCGCGAGGTTGACCGAGTAGAGGACGACGGCCGGCGTCTCACCGCCGTACTCGCCGAGCACCTCGCTGCTGAAGGGGATGAGGACGATCGAGGCGAGATAGACCAGGTTCAGGGCCAACAGCCGCCCGTCGAAAGCGTCGACTTCTGCGAAGAAGCGGTGGTGGACGACCCAGAAGCGCCCGATCACCGCGAAGCTGATCGCGAAGGCGAGCAGGTTGTCCCAGAGATCGAAGAGTTCGTTGGTCAGATCGGCCGTCGACAGCCCCTTGCCGACCGTCAGGTTGAGGACCAGCAGCGTGATTGCGATCGAGAAGACGCCGTCGCTGAAGGCGACGATCCGCCCGAACTCGATCTCGTTCTCCTCCCGCCGCTTCAGCGCCTGCTCTCTCGCCACCCGCGGATCATCTCCGCCGGCCGCGACGGAACCACGATTCAGCCCAGACGGAACCAGATGCCTCAGCCGCCTAAAATGCCCCGAGCCCGCCGGCGTAGCTCAGTTGGTAGAGCACTTCATTCGTAATGAAGGGGTCCCCGGTTCAAGTCCGGGCGTCGGCTCTAGTCGGGATCGGATCAGGGCCGGGTTCCGTCCGCAATGCGGCAGGCAACCAGCAGAGGTCTCGTCAGATCCTGATCGAGGGCTATACCTACGAGCGTCAGCGCCGCGTCAAATGGATCGTGATCGGTTGGCCACGCCGAACGGTCGTCCAAGACTTTCGAGATCTCAGGAGGCAGGCCCCCCTCCAGTCCATGTCCGTAGTCCTTCACTTGGGTCGCGATGTCATCGAAATGCAGATGACCTTCGTGGATCAATCTCTTGCATCGATGCAGCAGCGTTCTTCTCTCAGAGCCCAAGGCTACGCGCACATCGTCATAGTGAGCCGCAAGCATCCGCTCCACCGCTCGACGCCGAAGGGCGACCCCTCTCGCAACCTCGAGCTGAATCTCCCGATGCTGTCCATCTGCGGGAAGTTCCACCAGTCGCTCGATCGGAAACCTGTCGATGACACCGATTGCGAAGACGGGGCCCAGAGCACCAAATACAGACCAGGCGATCCATGGGTCGCTTTCAAAGTAGGAGACCAAAACATCCGGCTTGGTCACTCCGAGAAGCACAAGAGCACATGCTCCGACCACTGCGCCTGCCGCGTCATAGAGGATCATCACTGCGCAATCGGCCTTCTTTCGCAGGAGCGTTGTGCAGGCAAGGTCCAACCGACCGCTGCGGCCGATCATTCGGGCCGTCAGGCTTCCTAGTCCTGCGATCGGAGCAACCACCACCGCAGCGGTGGTTGCTACGGACACATCAACGGTCAAGGTTGAGGTGCGCTCAGCGGTTCGCGCAATGCAACCATCGACACCCCATCGTCATCGAAGGTCGCGCAGAGACCTTCGATCTCGAGAACTTCAATGGTCCACTCCACCTGAGGGAGAGGCTCCCCGATAAGCCCGGCAACCGTGACTACCTCAAGTGGTCTACGTCTATCGATGAGAACACCGAGCACGGTCGAAGGCCGGGAATTGGTCAACTGGTCCCGGAGGAACTGGAGAGCTTCATCCTTCAGCTCAGGAACCTCGTCCCTTGCGTCTTTGCCCTTAGGCCGAAGGGATTGCCCCTCGTTGGTCACCTGAAGTCGTCCGGATTCAACCTGCGTCATCGCCGTTCCTCCTTGCTCGGTTGAGGTGAGTCAACCGTCGGTACATTTCGGCACTGTTGATGAATTCCTCAACTCGGCGACCCCAGGAACCACTCAAGTCGCTGAGACGTTTCTCAGTTTTGGCCTTGCTGTGCGCGGCATAGTTCCGCAAAGTCACCAAGGCTTGGATCTCTCCATGCCATTTCTCCCCGAGGTCCTCTTCGAGTTTTTCCTGAATCACAGGTGCATCCCGGCCCGAGACGGCAGCTAGTTTGTGGAGGGCCCCGAACGTCCATTCCGAGGGAGAGATCTCCAATTGGGACTCCCAATTTTTCCCGGGCTCGGCGCTCTCCGCTCTACCAACGAGTTGCTTCCGCCAGTCGCCTGAGTAGTGCCCAGCCCATATCGGGATCATGTACTCACGGAATTCCCACTCAAAATCAATTACGAACAAGAGGGCGTTCCTCACCTCATCGAGGTCTTCCTCGATGCAAGCTCGTATCAGCGCGGTGAGTTTTCCGTTCAGTTGCTCGTCTTCACGGGCCAAGGTGTCGGCCCTGACTACAAGGTCGTGTATGTGCGTCCGCTCGTCCTGGCTCATCTCAGCTAGGCGTTGACGCCCTAGGAGGTCCAGATCCAATCGCTCAGCGGTGAGCTCGTCGGCTGCGGAGAGCGATCCAAAGTAGTTGAAATTGTCGGACTCCATCGAGGCCTCGATAATTACGAACGTGTTCGGCCTGAGTGCGAGGCCCGTTCTATGGAGCTCACTGAGCTGCTGATAAAAATTTTCGGTCAACCCTAGGATCGAGTTGAAGTCATTCACCGCACAGCGGAGCAGATACCTGCTGAAGCCGGCTCCTACATATAGCGACGCACGTTTCTCCAATTCCGCCGCCTCGATGGCCCGAAGGATCCTGGGGACCTCATACTCTTGAGCGTACGGACTGGGGGCGGTGTAGTCCAACGACATATAGATCTTCACGCCCCCCGAAGGCCAATCGGGCCGCTCGATGAGAAGCGAGTTACCTAGAAGCGCATGCGGGTCTTCCAGCTTGTCGGCGTCTCCCTCAGCTGCCTGGATCTGATCTTTGAACGAATTGGTATCGGCAAGCGCAGGGCCCGAGTCCAGAAGGTCCAAGGCAGGGTCGTGCCAAAGGTAATAGAGCGCTCCCACCTCGAAAGATCGGAGTTCCTCAACCCCAAGAGCATCCGCCTTGCTCTTGAGGACCCGGACGAACCGGCGTTTCAAGGTATCGGTCATCCAAACTCGGATTAAGCCGTCCCAATAGCCGTAGAGCGTGTACTCGCACGCGTGCTTGACGCCGGTCTCGGTGAGAAGCCTCTGCATCTGGTCCTCGACCGCCGCAGAAGTCGGATCTTTGAACCGAATCAGGAAGAACCAGAGATTCTCACCAAGGTGAGCGTGTACTTGAGGGTGCCAGTTGTAGTTGGTTTTGCCCCCCCGGGCGTTGCGGTGCAGATTCACGAGAAAAAGGCTGGGAGGGAATCGACCAGCCCTCCTCGCGCGGAGGAGTATAGGGAACGCTGCGGTGCTTTGGCGGGTACGGCTTGTTTTTAACCGAATCTCCTACTTCCGCTTCTGCCGCCGTTCGAGGACTTCGCCGAAGGCTTTCTCGATTTCGGTGGTGAGCGAGAGGCGGAAGGTGGCGTTGAGGGCGTCGAAGGCGAGGGGGCGGAGGCGGCCGATCGCGGCGATGATCTCCTCCCAGCCCTCCTCGGGACGGCCGGCTTCGTCGAAGGGCTTCCAGACTTCCTCGACGAAGAGCTCGACGAAGGTGCGGGCGGAGGTCTGGGCGTTGCGGCTGAGTTTCTCGATCGCGGCGAGGGCGGCGGGTAGCTCGATGCCCATCGCCAGGACTTCCTCGGCGGCGCGGATCAGGGCCGGGCTCGGGGCTTCGTAGCGCTCGTCGCCGATGTCGACGAGGAGGCCGAGCTTTTTCGCTTTCTCGATCAGGCGGTCGTCGTCGGTGCCGAATTTCTCGACCAGCTCGGAGCGGTCGTAGACCTCGGGCGCCTCGGTCGCGAAGGGGGCGGTGACCGCCTGGCGCAAGCCGACGAAGCGGTCGGCGTCCGCCCCGTGCTCGCCGATCAGGCGGGAGATCGCGCTCAGCTTGAAGCCCTCGGCCTGCATCTCCTGGATCAGGCGCAGGCGGGCGACGTGCTCGGCGCCGTAGTAGCCGATCCGCGAGCGCACCTCCGGCGGCGGCAGCAGGCCCCGGGACTGGTGGTTGCGGATGTTCCGCACCGACATCCCCGTCTCGTAGGCGAGCTGCTCGACGGTCAGGTTCGCCTCTGAATCAGGCGAATTTGCGGCGGCTTTCTCCGTTTTCGCCACGCTCGGAGTCTAGCCCGTTGAATGTAACCTCGTTTGAGGTAACGTTTATGAGGGAACAAGCTTCTGGCAATCCACCCTCAAGGACTTCCTATGAACTTCGACTTCGGACTGATCTTCGCCGCAGCCCCGCCGCCCCCGGCCGGTGGCGCCGAAATCGGGCAGATCGTGATCGCGACCGTCGCCGCGACGATCGTCACCGCCGCCCTCCTCTACCTCGGGCTCGGCCACCGCAGCGGCCGCACCCAGATCCTGCAGCGGCTCGCCGACCACGGCGAAAAGGCTTCCGGCCTCCCCGGCTGGGTCGCCTTTCCCTCCGCCGTCGCCACCGTCTCGCTGCTGACCGCGGTGTTCGGGATGTACTGGGACATCTCGATCCACATCGACCAGGGCCGCGACCCCGGGCCGCTCGCCAACCCGGCTCACTACTTCATACTCGCCGGGCTCTTCGGCATCTTCAGCGCCGGCTTCTTCGCGATGGTGCTGCCGAAGGAGCGCCCCAGTGGGGTAGCCGTGCGGATCGGCCGCGACTGGTGGGCGCCGCTCGGCGGCGTCCTGATCTGCGCCTGCGGCGCCTTCTCGCTGATCGGCTTCCCGCTCGACGACATGTGGCACCGGCTCTTCGGCCAGGACGTCACCCTCTGGGGGCCGACCCACCTGATGCTGATCGGCGGCGCCGCGATGACCCTGGTCGGGATCGCCGTCCTCTCGATCGAGGGGATGCGGGCGAACGCCTCGGCCGAGGTCCCGATCCGCGAACTCGTCCACACCCGCCTCGCCCGGGCGATCGCCCTCACCGGCGGCTTGATGCTCGGGCTTTCGACCTTCCAGGCCGAGTTCGACTTCGGCGTCCCCCAGTTCCAGCTGATCTTCCAGCCGATGCTGCTGATGATCGCGGCGGGAGTCGGCCTGGTGCTGGCGCGCGTCTACGCCGGTCGCGGCGCGGCACTCGGCGCCGCCGTCTTCTTCATCGTCCTGCGAGGCGGGCTGGCGCTGCTGATCGGCCCGGTCCTCGGGCAGACGACCCCCCACTTCCCGCTCTACCTGGTCGAGGCGCTGATTGTCGAGGGGGTCGCGCTATTCGTCTCGACGAAACGCCCCCTGGCATTCGGCCTCGCCAGCGGCGTCGGGGTCGGCACGGTCGGCCTCGCCGCCGAGTGGGCCTGGTCGCACCTCTGGATGACGCTGCCCTGGCCGAGCGCCGCCTTCCCGGAAGCGGCGCTGCTCGGCTTTGCCGCCGCCGTCGCCGGCGCCACCCTCGGCGCCTGGATCGGCACCCACCTCTCCCCCGAGCCGACCCCCGAGCGCTCGCCGCTGCTGCGCCGAGCCGCGGTCTGCAGCGCGATCGTCGTCGCCGCGCTGGTCGGCTACGGCCTCTACACCTCGCCGCAGCAGGGAGTCAGCGCCCAGGTCGCCCTCCACGACGTCGGCGGCAAGGACGGCCGCGAAGTCGAAGCGACGATTCGCCTCCACCCGTCGGACGCTGCGTCGGGCGCCGAGTGGTTCGACGTCACCGCCTGGCAGGGCGGCGGCCTCGTCGTCGATCCGCTCGAAAAGGTCGCCGATGGCGTCTACCGCACGACCGAACCGATCCCGGTGCACGGCAACTGGAAGACGATGGTCCGCTTCCACAAGGGCAACTCGCTGACGGCGCTGCCGATCTACCTGCCGCGCGACGCCGCGATCCCGGTCGGCGAAGTCCCCGCCCCGGCCCACTTCACCCGCAGCTTCGGCAGCGAGCACAAGCTGCTACAGCGCGAGCAGAAAGGCGGCAGCCCGGCGCTGGTCGTGCTCGCCTACTCGACGGTCGCCGCGATCACGCTCGCCTTGCTCGCCCTGCTCGCCTGGGGCCTGCACCGGCTCTCGGTCGGGCTGCGGCCGGCACCGCGACGGCGACGGCTGCGGGTCCGCGGCCTCGGCTTCCAGCAGGGCGGCGGCAGGTGATCCTGCCGCTCGCCCATCACAACGCGATCGTCGCGCTGCCGGTCTTCGCCCCGGCGCTCGTAGTCATCCTCGTCCTCATCGTCCACCACCTGCGCGAGCGCCGCCACTGGGCCGACGAGGAGACTGAGGGTTAGCTCACCGAGTCTGTCTTTTTCGTTGCTCTACAAGGTCTGGGACAGACTCGCGAAGTCCGGCTGCCTCGACTGCCTCGGCGTAGGTGCCGTGGAGGGTTGAGCGTGGGATCCGGATGGCGATGCCGTAGGCCTCGCGCATCGCCTGCGCGAGGGTGCGCTTGAAGGTGGGGCCGTGCCAGGCGTGGGCCTCGGCGGCGCGGCCGACGTGAAGGTGGACCAGCTCGTGGAGGAGGGTCTCGAGCACGTCGCCGCGGCGGATGCCGGGATAGGCCGTGACCGAGAGGCGGTGCTCGCTCGGGACCGCGAAGCCGAGCCGGTTGGGGCGCTTGCTCGCCCGCCGCACCTTGAGCTGCGGGGCAGAGCGCGCCAACGGCCCGTCGGCGAAGACGGGCAACCGGCGCAGGCGCTCCATCTCCGCGTCGAGGGCGACGCTCGCTACCGCGTAGTAGGAGCGCGGCCGCGGGCGGGCGGGCGCTTTCGCGGCGGGGCTCCGCGGCGCGGCGGTCGGCCGCCGCCACCGCCGCCTCAGACCTGGCAACGCGGGCACCAGTAGGTCGTGCGGTTGGCGTCGCCCTGGCCGCGCGAGGAGATCCGGCCGCGGCAGCGTGGGCAGGCGCCCTGCCGGCGCCGGTAGAC
>DASTGL010000253.1:0-2291 GCA_035719145.1 Solirubrobacterales bacterium | reverse complement strand
CGTCCTTCACGAGGCGGCGGCTGAGGATGATCGCGTCCTCGAAGTTGTAGCCCTCCCAGGACATGAAGGCGACGAGCAGGTTGCGGCCGAGCGCAAGCTCGCCCGTGTCGGTGGAGGAGCCGTCGGCCATGACCTGGCCCTCCTTCACCTTGCTGCCCGTGTACACGATCGGCTTCTGGTGGATGATCGTGCCCTGGTTCGAGCGCCGCCACTTGATCAGCGGGTACTCGTCCAGCCCGTCCTTGGCCTTGACGATGATCTTCTCGGCGTCGACGTACTCGACGGTGCCGGCGTGCTTCGCCAGCACCACGTCGCCCGTGTCCACGGCCGCCCGGTACTCGAGGCCGGTGCCGACCAGCGGCGCCTCGGTGACCAGCAGCGGCACTGCCTGCCGCTGCATGTTCGAGCCCATCAGCGCGCGGTTGGCGTCGTTGTGCTCGAGGAACGGGATCAGCGCCGTCGCGACCGACACGATCTGGGCCGGGTCGACGTCCATGTAGTCGACCTCGGTGGCGTCCACCTGGACGGGCACGCCGTCGCGGGTGCGGCAGAGCACCGGCGAGACCAGCTTGCCGTTCTTGTCCACCTCGGCGTTCGCCTGGGCGATCGTGTACAGCTCCTCCTGCAGGGCGTCGAGGTACTCGATGTCCTCGCTGATCTTGCCCTTGACGATCTTCCGGTACGGCGTCTGGACGAAGCCGTGCTCGGAGACCTTGGCGTAGGAGCCGAGCGACCCGATCAGTCCGATGTTCGGACCCTCGGGCGTCTCGATCGGGCACATGCGGCCGTAGTGGGTCGGGTGCACGTCGCGCACCTCGATCGGCGCGCGCTCGCGGGTCAGGCCGCCGGCGCCCAGCGCCGACAGGCGGCGCCGGTGGGTGAGACCGGCCAGCGAGTTGGTCTGATCCATGAACTGGGACAGCTGCGAGGAGCCGAAGAACTCCTTCAGCGCGGCCGCCACCGGGCGGATGTTGACGATCGTCTGCGGCGTGATCGCGTCCTCGTCCTCGGTGGTGAGGCGCTCGCGGACGACGCGCTCCATCCGGTAGAGGCCGATCCGGAAGGCCTCCTGGATCAGCTCGCCCACAGTCCGCAGGCGGCGGTTGCCGAAGTGCTCGTACTCGTCGAGGTCGTGCTCGATGGCGTCGCGGGGCATCGCGGACGCGTCGGCCGCGAAGTCCTTGCTCTCCTCGGGCACGCCCAGCTTGACCGGCAGGTCGACCAGCCGGCGCACCAGCTCGACGATGTCGTCAGTGGTGAGAACGCGGGTGTCCTCGGGGATCGACAGGCCCAGCCGCATGTTCAGCTTGTAGCGGCCGACCCGGGTCAGGTCGTAGCGCTTCGGGTCGAAGAACAGCGCCCGCACCAGGTTCCGCGAGTTGTCCACGGTCGGCGGCTCGCCGGGGCGCTGCTTCTTGAAGACCTCGACCAGTGCCGCCTCCTCGCTCTGCGCCGGGTCCTTCTCCAGCGTCATGCGGATGAACGGGTTGTCGTTGAAGAGCTTGAGGATGCCCTCGTCGGTCTTGTCCAGCTCGAAGCCGGTGTTCTCGTCCGTCGCCGGCAGCGCCCGCAGCAGCGTCGTCACCGGCAGCTTGCGCTTGCGGTCGATGCGGACGTTGACCATGCCCTTCTTGTCGATCTCGAGCTCGAGCCACGAGCCGCGCGACGGCATCAGGTTGGCCGTGAAGACCTGCTTGTCGCGGTCCTTCGGCTCCATGATGTAGGCGCCCGGCGAGCGCACCAGCTGCGTCACGACGACGCGCTCGGTGCCGTTGATGATGAAGGTCCCCTGCTCGGTCATCCAGGGGAAGTTGCCGAGGAACACGGTCTGCTCGCGGATCTCGCCCGTGTCCAGGTTCGTGAAGGCGACCTTCACGTTGACCGGGACCTCGTAGGAGAGATCCTTCTCACGGCACTCGGTTTCGGACACGACCGGGTCACCGATCGTGTACTCGCCCAGCGCGACCTCGAGCCGCTCCGAGTAGTCGCGGATCGGCGAGATGTCGTCGATGGTTTCGCGCAGGCCCGACGTGGCCAGCGATGCAGGATCGCCGGGGTCTCCCATGAACCATTTGAACGACGCCTTCTGGATGTCGATCAGGTTGGGAACGTCGAGGATCTTCTCCAGCCTGGAGAACGTCCTGCGGCTTCGGGGCGAGGTGGTTTCAGGCAATGCGAACGCCTCCCGCGGGGCATCTAGGGGATCGATATGGCGTGGGCGTGGTTCCGGACCAACGGCGCAACCGAGAAGCCTATCAGGCGTTCCCGGTTCACGCAAGCAAGGGGCGGCC
>DASTGL010000252.1:0-3568 GCA_035719145.1 Solirubrobacterales bacterium | reverse complement strand
GGTGCGCCAGGCGCCGTCGCGGCCGATCGTCACCTCGACCGCCTCGTGGCCGGCGTCGCGCAGGCCTCGCGCCACCGCCGCGCCCGAGCGCAGCGAAACGTCGTGCTCGGAGGAGCGGCCGCCGGAGAGGACCGCGACCCTCACGGTTCTTCTTCCAGTTCTTCTTCCGGCGCTTCCGCCGCCCGCTTGCCGACCGTGATCGTCACCGTCGACTTCGGTTCCAGTTCGCTCCCCGGCGGCGGGAACTGGTCGATCACGCGGCCGATCTTGCTCGGCACCGCGGTTTCTTCTTCTTCGACCTGCGGCGTCAGCCCGGCGGCACGGAGCGCTTCCACGGCTTCGCGCCGTTCCTGGCCGATCACGTTCGGCACCTTCGCCGCCTTTTCTTCCTTTTCGCCGCTGGAGACGACCAGGGTCACGGTCGAGCCCGGTTCGACCTGGGTCCCGGCGCTCGGCGACTGGCGGATCACCTGGCCCTTCGGCGAGGAGCTTTCTTCTTCGGAGACGCTCGGGCTGAGGCCGCGGGCGCTGAGCCGCTGCACCGCGACTTCGCGCTGGACGCCGACCAGCACCGGCACCTTCGCCAGCTTCGGCCCGCGCGAGACGAAGATCGTCACCGTCGAGCCGTGGGTGGCGCTGTCGCCGCCGCGTGGTTCGGAGAAGACGACGAGCCCTTCTTCGACCGAGCTCGAGTTGACCCCTTCGAGCGCCACCTCGAAGCCAGCCTTTTCGAGCTTCTTTTCCGCCGCCGCCTGGCTCAAGCCGTTGATTCGGGGCACTTCGCCGCTGCCCGGGCCGGCGCTGACGGTCAGGTCCACCTTCGGCTTCGAGCAGAAGAGGGTGAGGAAGGAGCAATCTTCTTCGGCCGAGCCCGGCAGCGGGTCCTGCTCGAGCACGGTGTTCTTCGGCGACTGGCGTTCGACGAACTTTTCTTCGCCGACCTCGAAGCCCTTGCGTTCGAGCTGGGCGATCGCGAATTCGAGCTGCTTGCCGGTCACGTTGGGGACATCGGTCTTGGTGTCGCGGGTTGCCAGCAGCCCGATCAGCAGGCCGATCACGATCGCCGCGACCAGCAGCGCCCAGAGCCAGTTGTTGCGCTTGCGGTCTTCCTCCGGCGGCAGCTCCTCGGGGACGGCGACGACCGGCGGTGCGGCGGCGAAGGCGGCGGTGCCCCTCCCCACCCCCGGTTCGCGCATCGCCTGGTCGAGGGCGGCGATGAAGGCGTCGGCGCTCTGGAAGCGGTTGCCCGGCTCCTTCTCCAGCGCCCGCATCACCACCGCGTCGAGCGCCGGCGAGACCTGCGGGTTGATCGAGCTCGGCCGCTGCGGCGTCTCGGCGACCTGTTTCATCGCCACCGCCACCGCGCTTTCGCCTTCGAAGGGCACGCGCCCGGTCAGCGCCTCGTAGAGGATGACCCCGATCGAGTAGAGGTCGGAGACCCCGGTCACCTCGAACCCCTGCGCCTGCTCGGGCGAGAGGTACTGCGGGGTGCCCATCACCGAGCCGGTCTGGGTGATCTCCGAGACGCCGGCGCGGGCGATCCCGAAGTCGGTGACGACGGCTTTGCCCTCCTCGTCGACGATCACGTTCTGCGGCTTCAGGTCGCGATGGACGATCCCGTTGCGGTGGGCGAAGCGGGCGCCCTCGAGCACCTGCCGGACCAGCGCCACCGCCTGCTCGGGGGCCAGCCCGCGTTCGATCAGCTGCTTCAGCGTCGGCCCCTCGACGTAGCGCATCGCGATGTAGTTGATGCCGTCGTCCTGGCCGCGGTCGAAGACGGCGACGATGTTCGGGTGCTGGAGGCCGGCGGCCGACTCCGCCTCGCGCTGGAAGCGGGCGATGAAGTCCTGGTCCTGGAGGTAGCGGCTGTGCAGGACCTTCAGCGCCACCTGCCGCTGCAGGTGCGCGTCCTCGGCCAGCCAGACGTCGGCCATGCCGCCGCTGCCGATCCGGCGCAGCACCCGGTACCGCTTGTCGACGACGCTGCCCTCGCGAACCTCAGCCACCCGATTCCTCCGCTTCCATGGTCATTCTCCGTTCAAGATCGTTTCGGCGACGTCGCGGAAGATCGGCGCGGCGACGTCGTTGCCGAACTGTTCGGTGCACTCGACCGAGGCGACGATCGCGATCTTCGGTTCGTCGGCCGGGGCGAAGCCCATGAACCAGGCCTGGTTCTCGTTTTCGCCGCCGCCGCAGGCGATGTTCCCCGGCGTTTCCGCGGTGCCGGTCTTGCCGGCGACCGGCACGCCGGAGATCGCCGCGTTGGTGCCCGTGCCTTCGCTGACCACGCCTTCCATCGCCGTCGTCAGCTCTTCTGCCGTCTGAGCGCTGACCGGTTCGCTGTAGACGGAGGGATCGAGCTTGTCGATGACCCGCCCGTCGGGGTTGATCACCCGCTTCCAGATCTGCGGCTTCATCAGCTTGCCCTTGTTGGCGATCGCCGCCGCCACCTCGGTCATCTGCAGCGGGGTCGCCAGCAGCCGCTCCTGCCCGATCGCGAGCCGGGCGAGATCGACCGGGTCGTTGCGGTGAAGGAGATGCAGTTCTTCGTAGACGCCGCTGTCATAGACCTCGTTGCTCGGCAGGTCGATCGCCGGGGTCGCGTTGAAGCCGAACTTTTCCATCGTTTCGAACAGCTGGTCTTGCCCGACTTGCTGGCCGAGCTGACCGAACCACGTGTTGACCGAGTTGGTCAGCGCCGTGTCGAGCGCAATCGGGCCGAAGCTCTCGTTGAAGTCGTTCTGCAGCGGCGTCCCTTCGACTTCCAGCGAGCCGGGCGCGTTGATCGTCGTTTCCGGGGTGATCGTGCCGCTTTCGAGCCCGGCCGCGGCGGTCACGACCTTGAAGGTCGAGCCCGGCGGGTAGAGGCCCTGGGTCCCGCGGTTCAGCAGCGGCGTTTCGATTCTGTTCGTGTTCAGCTTTTCGGATTCGTAGGGGACGCGGTTCGGGTCGTACGGGGCGTTCGAGGCCATCACCTTCACTTCGCCGGTCTGGGGGACGATCGCGACGACGGCGCCGAAGCCGGCTTCCTCGAGATCGGCAAGGGCCGTCCGCTGCGCTTCGGTGTCGATGTTGGTGACGATGTCGTTGCCTTCCTGGGTGCCGCCAGTGAGCTCGTCGAGGATCGAGCTGAATTCGCCTTCGTCGCCGACCAGTTCTTCGTTATGGAACTTCTCGAACTCCGAGTCGCCCTGGAGCTCGAAGCTGTATCCGATCGGGTGGCCGAAGAGGGAACCTTCCGGATAACGGCGGACGTACCGCTTTTCCGGGCCCCGCCCTTTCGCCACCGACTTGGCGATCACGGTGCCGTCGGCGGCGAGGATGCGGCCGCGGGGGATCTGCTGCTGCTCCAGCAGCGGTCGCTTGTTCGCGTTCTTTTCTTCCAGCGCTTTCGCGTCGAAGACCGACCAGTAGGACGTGAAGCCGACCAGGATCCCGAAGAGGACGACGATGAAGCCGAAGAGCTTGACGATCTGCCGGTTCACGCCGGCGCCCCCATCGGCACGGTCCCGGCGAACTCGGCCGCCTCACGGCGGGCGCGGTCGGAGACCAGCAGCAGCAGCGCCAG
>DASTGL010000251.1:0-8650 GCA_035719145.1 Solirubrobacterales bacterium | reverse complement strand
GTTCCTCGCGGCCGCGGCCTTGCGCAGGGCGACGGCGACAAGCTCCTGCGGGTCCTCGCCCTCCACCCCGTCCAGCAGCTGCTCGGCCTCCAGCGGCGCGTATCCGAGGTTGACGAGGCCGTCGCGGGCAAGCGCGCGGGGGCTGTCTTCGCCGCCGACGACCGCGACCTCTTCCTCGAGCGCCCCGGCGACCTTCTCGCGCAGCTCGACGATGATCCGCTCGGCCGTTCGTTTACCGATCCCGGGAACGGCCTGGAAGCGTTTGGCGTCGCCGGCCGCGATCGCCCGCAGGAGGTCGCGCGTGCTGCCGCCCGAGAGGGTGGCGATCGCGACTTTCGGGCCGACGCCGCTGACCGTGGTCAGGAGGCGGAAGAGGTCGCGCTCCTCCTCGGAGGAGAAGCCGTAGAGGGAGAGCGAGTCCTCGCGGGCGACCAGCTCGGCGTGGAGAAAGGCGTCGCTGCCGGCCGCCGGCACCGCCTTCAGCGTCTCGGAAGACACCGCGAGCCGATAGCCGACTCCGCCGGCGTCGATGACGACGTGGTCGGGACGGCGCACCATCACCTCTCCGCGGACCGCGGCGATCATCCGGCGACCCGCTCCCCGCGCTGAACGGCAGCTTCTTGGACCACCGCAACCGCCTCGCGGCGACCGCTGGTGCCGCCGTGGCAGATCGCAACCGCGAGGGCGTCGGCGGCGTGGTCGGGCGAAGGCGGCTCGGGCAGGCTCAGCAGGGTCCCGACCATCTTCTGCACCTGCCGCTTGCCGGCGGCGCCGGAGCCGCAAACGGCCATCTTGATCGCCTGCGGCGTGTAGGAGAAGCAGCCGACGCCGTGCTCGGCCGCGGCCAGCATCGCCACGCCGCTGGCCTGGCCGACAGCCATCGCCGAGCGCACGTTCTTGCCGAAGTAGACCTCCTCGATCGCCATCGCCTTCGGCTCGTGCCAGGCGATCAGCTCGCGCAGCGCCCCGTGAATCCGCGCCAACCGCCGCTCCATCGGCAGATCCGGCGTCGTCTCCACCACGCCCCCATCCAGAGCCACCATGTGGTTGCCCTCAACCCGGACGATCCCAAAGCCGAGATTCGCCGCACCAGGATCGATCCCCATCACAACTTGCATGGGGATTGATTCTGTGATCCCGGTCGGATGCCTTCCTCGGCGCGCCCTAGGCCGCCAACTGCTCCAAAACGTCGGCCGGGATGTCGAAGTTGGCGAAGACTTCGTCGACGTCGTCTTGCTCGTCGAGCGCGTCGAGGAGCTTGAGCAGGCGTTCGGCGTCGTGGCCTTTGACCTCGACGCTGCTTTTCGGTTCGATCGCCAGCCCGGCCGATTCGATCTCGATCCCTTCGCCTTCCAGCGACTGCTTGACGGCGGTGAGGTCGGCGGGGTCGCAGATAACCCGCAGTTTGTCCTCGTCGACCTGGACGTCCTCGGCGCCGGCGTCGATCGCTCCGATCAGGTCGTCCTCGTCGTAGCGGCCGCCGTCGACGACGATCGACCCCTTGCGCTCGAAGATCCAGGCGACCGACCCGGGCTCGCCGAGGTTGCCGCCGTGTTTGGAGAAGGCGTGCCGGATCTCGGCGCTGGCGCGGTTGCGGTTGTCGGTCAGCGCCTCGACCAGGACGGCGACGCCGGCCGGGCCGTAGCCCTCGTAGAGGACCCTTTCGATCGCCGCGCCGTCGGAGCCGGCGCCGGTGCCGACGTCGATCGCCTTCTGGATTTTGTCCTTCGGCATCGAGGCGTCTTTGGCCTTTTGGACCGCGGTCGCCAGGGTCGGGTTGTGATCGACGTCGCCGCCCCCGTCGCGCGCCGCGACGGTGATCGCCCGCGCCAGCTTGCTGAAGAGCTTGCCGCGTTTCGCGTCGGCAGCGCCCTTCTTGTGTTTGATCGAGTGCCACTTGGAATGCCCGGACATCGCCTGCCATTCTATGAACAGCCAATGTCGACGATGACGAGAACCCAGCGAGCGGGCCGAGGCGTGGCCGCCGGCTTCGTCTTTCTCGCCATGCTCCTGGCCGCTTTCTCGCTCTGGACGGCGATCCCGCTGAGCTGGGTCTACATCGCCTCGAAGCTCTCGGAGACGCAGTTCCCGAGCGGCGGCCCCTACGCGATCGTCGCGATCGGCGTCGTCGCCTCGATCCTCTTCGTCGCCTGGCTGATCGGCCGCCTCAACGACCTCTACATCCGCATCACCGGCACCAACCGGCTGGAACCGATCCGGCCCGGCTGGCTGAAAAGCATGCGCGACACGGCGCCGATGCGCAGCTCGGTGACGGTGGTCGAGGCGGTGCTGATGGCCTCGGTGATGCTGGCCATGCTCGCCCTCACCATCTGGTTCTTCCTCTGGGCCGGCTCGCCGATCCCGAACCAGTAGCTAGACGACGAACTTCCCGTCTTCCTGCATCACGACTCCGTCGACTTCGAGCTTGCCGCCGAGCCTGAGGTCGCAGACGAGATCGGTGTGGACCGCGGACTCGTTCTCGCCGCCGGACTCCGGGTAGCTCGCCCCGACCGCCATGTGGACGGTGCCGCCCACCTTCTCGTCGAGCAGGACCTCGCGGGTGCCTTTGTCGATCCCGTAGTTGGTGCCGATCCCGAGCTCGCCGAGGGTCCTCGCGCCGTCGTCGGTGTCGAGCAGCTTCAGCAGGTACTCCTCGCCGCGCTCGGCCGAGGCGTCGACCACGCGGCCGGCCTCGAAGCGCAGCTTCACGCCGGCCACCTCGCGGCCGCCGATCACCGCCGGCAAGTGGAAGCTGACTTCGCCCTCGACCGAGTCCTCGACCGGGCCGGTGAAGAACTCGCCGTCGGGCATGTTGTTGTCGCCGACGCAGGGGATGAACTCGCGGCCGGCGATCCCGAGCTTGATGTCGGTCCCCGGAGCGGTCACGCGCACCTCCTCGTGGCCCTGGATCCAGTCGGCCAGCCGCCGCGTCTCGTCCGAGGCGCGCTGCCAGGCGGTGAGCGGCTCGGGGTCGGTCGCCAGGCAGGCTCCGTAGTAGAAGTCTTCGTAGTCGGCCAGGCTCATCTCCGCCTCGGAGGCATAGGCGCTGGTGGGATAGAGCGTGTAGACCCAGCGGAAGTCGCCTTCGGCGCTGCGCTTCATCGCCCGCGTCATCAGGTCGCCGGTAACCGACTGGCGCAGGGTCTGGCGCTCCGGCGGCACCCCGGAGAGCTCGCGGGTATTGGTGCTGGCGCCGACCGCGATCCGCACGTCGGCGTTGTCGACCATCCACTCCGCGTAGGGGGAGATCCATTCCAGCTGCTTGTCGGTGGCGTGCTTGAAGTAGGCGGCGACCTGCCCCTCCAGGGCGACGTTCAGCATCGGGTTGCCGCCCGCTGCCAGCACCTCTTCGTAGACCGCGAGCAGCAGCGGCGCCGCGGCGCTCTCGCCGTCGATCGAGACGACGTCGCCCTCTTTCACTTCGGTCGAGTAGCCGACCAGGATCTTCGCCAGGTTCTGCACCCTCGGATCGCCGCCGCTCATGCCTTCGCCTCCTCCCCCGCCCGTTCGCGGGCGGCGGTTGCCATTGCCATGAAGATCGCGTGGAAGCGCGGGTCGTCGGTCAGCTCGGGATGAAAAGCGCAGGCCAGCACGTTCCCGTCCCTTATCGCCACCGGATGCCCTTCGTATGAGGCCAGCACCTCGACGCCCGGCCCGTGCCGCTCCACCCACGGGGCGCGGATGAAGACCGCCCGCAGCGGCTCGTCGCCCGCGCCCTCGACCTCGAGGTCGGCCTCGAAGCTCTGCAGCTGACGGCCGAAGGCGTTGCGCTTCGCGGTCGCGTCGAGAAAGCCGAGGTGATCGGCGTCGCAGACGATCAGCCCGGCGCAGGTGCCGAGAATCGGCCTGCCGGCCTGGTGATGGGCGCGCAGCGCCGGCTCCAGGCCGGCCGACTCGATCATCTTGCCGATCGTCGTGCTCTCGCCTCCCGGAACCACCAGGGCGTCGAGGTCCTCCGTCTCCGCGGGCGTCCGCACCTCCCGCGGCTCGGCGCCGAGCCCGCGCAGGGTCTTCGCGTGGGCCTCGAAATCGCCCTGGAGAGCGAGCACTCCGACCTTCAGGCCGGCCACCTACGCTCCGCGATGCTGCAGCAGTGCGTCCTCCGCGGCCAGTCCGGCGATCTCCAGGCCCGGCATCGCCTCGCCGAGGCCGGTTGAAGCAGCGGCCACCCGCTCCGGGTCCTGGTAATGCGTCGTCGCCTCGACGATCGCCCGCGCCCGACGCTCGGGGTCGGAGCTTTTGAAGATGCCGGAGCCGACGAAGTTGCCCTCGGCGCCGAGCTGCATCATCAGCGCCGCGTCAGCCGGGGTAGCGATCCCGCCGGCGCAGAAAAGCGGCACCGGCAGCCGGCCCGCCGCGGCGACCTCCTGGACGACTTCCAGCGGCGCCTGATGTTCTTTCGCCGCCGCCGCCAGCTCCTCGGGGCGCAGCTGCGCCAGCCGCTTGATGCCGGAGGTGATCTCGCGCATGTGGCGGACCGCCTCGACGACGTTGCCGGTCCCGGCCTCGCCCTTGGAGCGGATCATCGCCGCCCCCTCGCCGAGCCGCCGCAGCGCCTCGCCGAGGTTGGTGGCGCCGCAGACGAAGGGGACCTCGAAGGCGAGCTTGTCGATGTGGTTCGTCTCGTCGGCGGGCGTCAGCACCTCCGACTCGTCGATGTAGTCGACTTCCAGCGCCTGCAGGACCTGCGCCTCGGCGAAGTGGCCGATCCGGGCCTTCGCCATCACCGGGATCGAGACGGCCTCCTGGATCCCCTTGATCATCGAGGGATCGGACATGCGGGCGACGCCGCCGTGGGCGCGAATGTCGGAGGGGACGCGTTCCAGCGCCATCACCGCCACGGCGCCCGCCTCCTCGGCCAGCTTCGCCTCCTCCGGCGTGACCACGTCCATGATCACCCCGCCTTTAAGCATCTCCGCCAGGCCGGTCTTCAGTCGAAACGTCGCGCGCTCAGTCATCCCGGCCAGATTACATACCGAGGGCCGCGAACCGCAGCGCCTTCGCGGCGCAAACGCCTACTTGAGTTTGTACGCGCGGATGCGGTCTTTGTGCGCGGCTTCGTCGCGGGCGTAGAGGCCGTGTGCCAAGCCTTGGATCAGGGCCATCAGCGCCGTGTGCGAACGGGTGAAGCTTGGGCTGTTGGAGGAGAAGTAGAGGGTCAGCTCGGCGTGCTCGCCCACCTCCGACATCGTCGCGTCGGAGATCGCCAGGGTGCGGGCGCCGCGATGGAGCGCCAACTTCATCGCCCGCAGCAGCAGCGGATGGGCGCGGCCGGCGGAGAGGGTGATGACGAGGGTGCTCTCGTCGATCCGCCCGAGCCGCTGCAGCGACTCGCCGCCGGTCGAGGCGACGATTTCGGCGCGGATGTCGAGCAGGCTGAGGGTGTGACGCAGGTAGCTGGCGAAGAAGGCCATCTGGTCGACGCCGACGATGACGATCCGCTGCGCTTCGGCCAGCGCCGCGACCGAGGCGTCCACCTGGTCTGGCGTCAGCTTGCGCGCGGTTTCCTCGAGGTTCGAGTAATCGGCGCTGAGCGATCCCTCCATCTCGGAGTGATCGAAGGAGAAGAGGGCACCGCCGTTGGTGCCGGCAGCGGCGATCGTCGTCCGGTACTCCTCGATCGCGGCCTGCTGGAGCTCGGGGTAGCCCTCGAAGCCGAGGGCCTGGGAGAAGCGCACCACCGTCGATGACGAGGTGCTCGCTCTCCGGGCCAGCTCCTCGGCGGTAAGGAAGGCGGCCTCGTCGAGGTGGTCGACGATGTAGCGGGCGACGTCTTTCTGGGAGCGGGAGAACTCTTCGAAACGCTCCTGGATGTAGTCGGAAAGGCTTTTGAGCTGTGGGGACTTCGTCGCGGTCTTGGTCACGGCGGTCCATTTCGCCGAACCTCACCCTTTCCCTTCCAGCTTCTGGTTGGATTCGTCGAGCGATGACCTTGGAAAGGGCCTTACGGCTCACCAACCGCAACATGATCGCCTTCGACCTGATCCTGGGGACGGCGGCGATCGCCGCCCCTGCCGCCACCCTCAAGGTGCTGGGTCACGACGAGCCCTCGCCCGACGCCAGGCACCTCTTCCGCCGCTGCGGCCCGATCTGGCTGACCTTCGCCGCCGCGCATCTGGTCGCCGACCGGCGCGGGCGACCAGCGGACTGGCAGTCCCTTGCCTGGCTGCGCGGGACCGAGATCGCCACCGACGCGCTCTGGTCCGCCTCCCCAGCCGTCACCCGGCCGGGGGCGAAGCTCGGCCTGCAGCTCGCCGGCGTCGCCAACCTCGGGATGGCCGCCGGCTTCGCCTGGATGTCGAGACGTCGATGAGCCAGTTCGAGGGACAGCCGAGCATCCGCTGGAGCCTCACCGGCATCAACGAAGAGGGCGACGAGGTCTACCTGATCCGCGGCATCTCCCGCAAGCTCTACCGCTGCCCCGGCTGCCACGGGGAGATCCCGGTCGGCGAGGAGCACACCGTGGTCCAGTTCGTCCGCCGGCTCGGCGGCACAGACCACCATCACTGGCACCGCCGCTGCGCCGAAGAGATCTTGATCCCGGAGCTCGGCAGCCTCAAGCGGGTGCCGGCCTCGGAGTCGAGCCAGTCGAAGCTGGAGGCACGGGGCCGCCGCCCCTCTGGTCGGCGCGGACGGCGCTGATGGGCTTCGGCCGCCGGCTCGCCGCCACCTACGCCGACATCTGGCGCACCTACTGGGGCTGGATGCCCTCGCTGCTGATCTTCGCGGCGCTGGTCTTCGTGCCGTTGGGGCTGCTCGACGCCCTCAGCCTTCAGGTCGACGTCGACTCGCTCGACCTGACCAGCGGGATCGAGATCGCGGCGCTGCTGCTGGCGGTCGGGGCGGTGACGATGACCGGCCTGCTCGGCGAGATCTTCTTCAGCGGCGCGATCGCGATCTCCCTCACCCACCCCCACGGCGAGGGCCCGCCCGGGCCGCGCGAGATCGCCGGCCGGATCAAGTACGGCCGTCTCGTCGTCGTCGACATCGCCTTCGTCGCGATCGTCGCGCTCGGCCTCCTGCTCGGCCTGGTGCCGGGCCTCCTCGCCTTCGTCTTCCTCGGCCTGGCGGGACCGATCGTCGAGATCGAGGAGCGCTCGGCGGCGGCGGCGCTGCGCCGCAGCTTCCAGCTGGTCCGCGGCAGCTTCTGGCTGGTCCTCTGGGTCCTGCTCCCGATCGAGGTCGCCGGCGACGCGATCGGCGGCGGCCTCGCCGCCCTCGTCCACCACGAGCTCGGCGATACCTTCTTCGCCACCTGGATGGCCGAGGCGCTCTCCAACGCCGTCCTCTCGCCGGTCTTCGCGGTGGCAGCGGTCCTGCTCACGGTCGAGCTGATCGCCCGCAAGGAGGGCGAGGCGCCGCCCCTGCACGCGGCGCCGGTGGCGGCATGATCACCGCCTCGATCCTCGCCGAGTTCTGGGGCAAGCTCGAAAAGCACGACGAGCAGGGGCTGTTCCTGGTCCTCGTCGGCTTCATCGGCTCCTTCGCCTTCATCCGCATGAGCACCCGCCTGCAGCGCAGCTCGAGGGTGCCGTGGTGGCCGGGGAGCATCGTCAGCGACAGCGGCGTCCACCTCCACCACCTCGTCTTCGGGATCGTGACGATGATGGTCGCCGGGGCCGGCGGCTTCCTCGCCTTCGGGCACACGCCATGGACCGAGATCTGCGCCCTCTTCTTCGGCATCGGCGCCGGCCTGACGATCGACGAGTTCGCCCTCTGGGTCTACCTCGACGACGTCTACTGGGCCGAGGAGGGCCGGAAATCGATCGACGCGACCGTGATCGCCGCCGCCGGGATGATGCTGGTCCTGGTCGGCTTCACGCCGCTGACGATCGAAGACGGCTCGGCTCAGGCGGTGTTGGGAAGCGTCGTCAGCGCCGCGATCGTCTTCGCCCTGGTGGCGATCTGCTTCCTCAAGGGCCGGGTCCTGCACGGCAGCGTCGGCTTCTTTGTCTTCCCGGTCGCCCTCTACGGGGCGTGCCGGCTCGGCAAGCCCGACTCGGCCTGGGCGCGAAGGCGCTACGGCGAGCGGCGCCCGAAGAAGCAGGAGCGGTCGGTCGCCCGCTTCCCTGCCGACCGCCGCACCGAGAGGTTCAAGAACGCCTTCCGCGACGTCGTCGGCGGCAAGCCGAGCGAGGGGCTGGCGGCGGCGCGCGAGGAGGCGTTCGCGGCGACCCGCGAGGCGAGCGAAGAAGTCCGGCAGCGGGCCGAACGGGTGACGCACCTCGGCGACCCCGATGACGACTGAGGCGGGTGGCCGCCGCGAAGGACCTAGACTCGGCCCGAGGATGAGACGCCGGCTGGCCATATTCGCCTTGTTCGCCGCCCTCGCGATCGGGGGCGCCGGCGCCTCCCAGGCCGAAGTGCTGCAGAGCGGCGGCCTGAGGATCAAGTTCGACGCCGACTTCGCCCCCCACGTCCTTCCCCGGCAGCACCCCGCTCCGGTCAAGATTGCGATCAGCGGCTCGGTCGCCACCACCGACGGCAGCCACCCGCCGCCGCTGAACCGCCTCGAAGTCGAGCTGAACCGCAACGGCCAGCTCTACACCAAGGGCCTGCCGTCCTGCTCCCCCTCGCTCCTGCAGTCGACCAGCACCGCCGAAGCGAAGGCCCGCTGCGGCAGCGCTCGCGTCGGCGAAGGCAGCTTCAC
>DASTGL010000250.1:0-2400 GCA_035719145.1 Solirubrobacterales bacterium | reverse complement strand
GTACCCACGCCCGCGTCCACCTCGAACCTCGAGTCGTTCAACCCGGCCACCGGCAAGCTGGTCGGCTCGGTGCCGACGATCGTGCCGGAGGAAGTGCAGGGGGTGGTCGACGACGTGGCACGGATCCAGCCCGCCTGGGCGGAGCTCTCGCTGGCCGACCGCGCCCGCTACATGAAGCGCGCCGCCGACGCCCTGCTCGACGAGATCGATGAGATCGCCGAACTTCTGGTCCAGGAGCAGGGCAAGCCCCGCGCCGAGGCCTACACGATGGAGCTGCTGCCGACGGTCGACGCCCTGCACTGGTGCGCCAAGGCCGGCCCCAAGATCCTCGCCGACGAGAAGGTACGGATGAGCCAGGCCTTCACGATGAGCAAGAAAGGCCACTTCTCCTACGAGCCGATCGGCGTCGTCGGCGTGATCGCGCCCTGGAACTACCCCTGGTCGATCCCCTTCGGCGAGGTCGCGATCGCCCTGATGGCCGGCAACGGCGTCGTGCTCAAGCCGGCCAGCCTGACGCCGCTGTTGGGCGAGGCGATCCGCCGCGTCTTCGAGAAAGGCGGCCTGCCCGAGGGCCTGATCCGCGTCGTTCACGGCGGTGGCGCGGTCGGCGACGCGCTGGCCCGCTCCAGCGTCGGCAAGGTCTTCTTCACCGGCTCGGTCGAGGTCGGCCGCAAGGTCGGCGCCGTCTGCGCCGAGAGCCTCAAGGGCTCCGTGCTCGAGCTCGGCGGCAAGGACCCGATGATCGTCTGCGCCGACGCCGACTTGCCCAACGCGATCTCCGGCGCCGTCTGGGGCGGCTTCGCCAACGCCGGCCAGACCTGCTCGGGGATCGAGCGCGTCTACGTGCTGCGCGACGTCGCCGACCGCTTCATCGAGGGTGTCGTCCGGGAGGCGGAGAAGCTGCGGCTCGGCAACCCGATCGAGTGGGACACCGAGATCGGCCCGATGACCTCCCAGGAGCAGTACGGGATCGTCTGCGAGCTGATCGAGGACGCGGTCGCCTCCGGCGCGACCAAGCGCTGCGGCGGCCCGATCGACCCGCCCGGCCTCGAGGCCGGCCGCTACATCGCCCCCACCGTCCTCACCGGCGTCACCCACGAGATGCGGATCATGCGCGAGGAGATCTTCGGCCCGGTGCTGCCGATCGTCGTCGTCGACTCCGAGCAGGAGGCGATCGACCTCGCCAACGACTCCGAGTTCGGCCTCGGCGCCTCGGTCTGGACCAAGGACCGCCAGCGCGGCGCCCGCATCGCCCGCCGGATCGAGTCGGGCATGGTCTGGGTCAACGACCACTCCTTCAGCCACGGTGCCTGCCAGTGCGCCTGGGGCGGCGTCAAGGACTCCGGCCTCGGCCGCTCGCACTCGAAATTCGGCTTCTACGAGTGCGTCAACATCAAGACCAACGCCTGGGAGCCCGGCCTCACCCGCGATTTCTGGTGGCACCCCTACGACGAGACCCTCGGCGAGGCGGTCAAAGCCTCGGCGAAGATCCTCTACGGCAAGAGCGAGGTCCGCGCCAAAGCCCTGCGCGAGGGTGCGGCGCCGCTGCTGAAGATCGGGCGGCGGACCATGCAGAAGCGGCGCTGAGGACGCCGCTTCTGCGCTCGCGATTCAGCCGCCGGCGATTTCAACCGTCTTCGAGACGGCGCCGAGGCACTTGTAGATCGTCCCCGCGGTTCCCTGCGTCACCGGCTTCACTTCGGCGAAGACCTTAGCCGGGATCTTGATGTTTTCGTTCAGGGCTTCGAGGTCGGCCTTCCAGTTGCCGTTGGGCTTGGTTTCGACCCGGCTGAGGACACCGTTGCCCTTCTGCTTGAGGACCACGGTCCGCTCCTCGACACAGTTGGCGTTGGCGGCTTTGACTTTGCCCTGGTAGCCGCTGGCGCCGATCGTGATCGTCGACTTGATCTTCACCGTCTGGCCGGGGGTGTCGGCCAGGCCGGCGGAAGCTGCGAGGGCGAACAGCACGGCGGCGATGGCGCCGACGAGGGCTGCGCGACTGGTCTTGTTCATCGATCCTCCTTGTCGGGGGCGCGGTGCGCCCCGGCGAAATTGCCGCGGCAGCCTAAGCGATCGACCGCGACCGCAAGCCGAACGCTTCAGAATCACCGCAGATGCCGAATGAGCAGGAGAAGGCCGAGCCCGCGATCGCCGTCGCGGGGCTGCGGCGCGACTACGGCGACCGGCCGGCGCTCGACGGCGTCGGGTTCGAGCTTGCGGCGAGCGAGTCGCTGGTCGTCCTCGGTCCCAACGGGGCCGGCAAGACCACGCTGCTGCGGGTCCTGGCGACGCTGCTGCGGCCGAGCGGCGGCGAGGTGCGGGTGCTCGGCTGCTCGCTGCCCCGCGAGGCCTGGAAGCTGCGCGGCCGGATCGGCTACCTCGGCCACGAGCCGCTGCTCT
>DASTGL010000249.1:0-2582 GCA_035719145.1 Solirubrobacterales bacterium | reverse complement strand
GGAGTGTCGGCGGACAACAGCGGGGAGGGTCCGGCGACACTCCCCCGGCCCGCCCTAGAATCCGCGCCTCTTGGCTGAGCCAGTTATTTCCATCAGCGGTTTGCGGATGAGCTATGGCTCTACCGAGGCTGTCCGCGGCATCGACCTCGAGGTCAACCGCGGCGAGGTCTTTGCCTTTCTCGGCCCCAATGGGGCGGGGAAGACGACTACGGTCGAGATCCTCGAGGGGTACCGGCGACGGACCGGGGGAGAGGTGTCGGTGCTGGGTGAGGATCCGCAGCGGGCCGGGCGGGATTGGCGCGAGCGGATCGGGATCGTGCTGCAGAGCGGGCGGCTCGATCCTTATCTGACCGTGCGCGAGTCGTTGGATCTCTATGCGGGCTACTTCCGCGAGCCGCGGCCGACCGAGGACGTGATTGCCTTGATCGGGCTGGAGGGCAAAGCCGACGAGCGGGCGAGTCGGCTCTCCGGCGGCCAACAGCGGCGTCTCGACGTCGGCATGGCGCTGGTCGGCGATCCGGAGCTGCTCTTCCTCGACGAGCCGACCACTGGGTTCGATCCCTCGGCGCGCCGCCAGGCCTGGGACGTAATCGCCGGCCTCCGCGACCTCGGCAAGACCGTCTTCCTCACCACCCACTACATGGACGAGGCGCAGCGGCTCGCCGACCGGGTGACGATCATCGCCGCCGGCCAGATCGTCGCCCGCGGTACCCCGGCCGACCTCGGCGACCGCGCCGGCGGCGAGACGACGATCCGCTACCTGGTCGACGGCCGCGAGGTGAGCCTGCAGACGACCGAGCCGGTGAAGACGCTGAACGAGCTGACGGGCAAGGCGCTCGCCAACGGCGAAGGGCTCGAGGGGCTGGAAGTGACGCGTCCCTCGCTCGAGGACGTCTACCTGGAGCTGACCGCCGCCGCCGAGGCGAGCGCCTCGCAGGAGGCGCCGACCGGGGGGAGGCGCGCATCGTGAACGGGCTCGCCCTCGTCGGCCACCAGTTCCGCTACGACCAGAAGGCGTTCTGGCGCAACCCGGCCTCCGTCTTCTTCACGGTGATGTTCCCGGTGCTCCTCTTCCTCATCCTCGCCGTCGTCTTCAGCGGCGAAAACGTCAACGTGCGTGGGGGAATCGACGCGACCACCTACTACGTGCCGGCGATCATGTCGCTGGCGATCATCTCGGCGACGATGCAGACGCTGGCGATGACCCTGGTGATCGCCCGTGAAGACGGCCGCCTCAAGCGCGGCCGCGGCACGCCGATGCCGCCCTGGGTCTTCATCGCCGGCCGGGTCGGCAACTCGATCGTCGTCGCCCTGATGATGCTGGTGTTGCTGGCGGCGATCGGCGCCCTCTTCGGCGCCGACGTCCCCTGGGACCGGCTGCCGGCGATCCTCCTCACTCTGGTGATCGGCGCCGCCTCCTTCTGCTGCCTCGGCATCGCCCTCACCGCCGCGATCCCCTCCCAGGACGCGGCCGCGGCGATCGTCAACGCGCTGCTGCTGCCGCTCTACTTCCTCTCCGGCGTCTTCATCCCCGAAGACCAGATCCCCGGCGGCGTCCTCGGCTTCGCCGACCTCTTCCCGGTCCGCCACTTCTTCGACGCCTTCTTCGACGCCTACGTCCCCGCCGGCGGCTCCGCCATCTCCTGGGACAACCTCGCCGTCGTCGCCCTTTGGGGCATCGCCGGCCTCGTCCTCGCGATCCGCTTCTTCCGCTGGACGCCGCGTTCAGGCTGACCGCGCGACCTTGCCGGGAGGCGCCCCTATAGCCTCTTTAACTGATGCTTCACCACGTCCTCCTGGAGGTCGGCGATCTTGATCGCTCTGCGGCCTTCTACGACTCGATGCTGGCCCCGCTGGGCTGGCGGCGGCATTTCGAGCAGGATCAGACGATCGGCTGGGGCATCGCCAAACCCGTCTTCTTCGTCTCCGCCAAGCACGACCCGGCGCCCGGCTTCGGCCTCTTGAGCTTCTCGGCGCTGGGGATCGTGGCGGTGAAGGCGGCCTGGGAGAACGGGGTTAAATCCGGCGGCGTCAGCGTCTCCGACCCCGGCGAGCAGCGCTCGCACGGCTCGGGCTCCTACTCCGCCTTTCTCAAGGATCCCGACGGTTACGAGATCGAGATCACGATCGGCTCCGACTGAGGCCGGAGCCGAACTCGCCGACCCCATAGGATCGGCATCCCCAAAACAACCCGCTTTACGAGCGAAATTAGGAGGAATCGGTTCATGGCTGTGAAGGTCGGCATCAACGGGTTTGGACGCATCGGGCGCAACGTCTTCCGGGCCGCCAAGGAGGCCGGCGCCGACATCGACTTCGTCGCGGTCAACGACCTCGTCGACACTGCCACGATGGCCCACCTCCTCAAGTACGACTCCATCCTCGGCCGCTACCCCGGTGGCGTCGAGGTCGACGGCGACACGATCGTCGCCGACGGCGACGAGGTCAAGGTCCTCTCCGAGCGCGACCCCGCCGATCTGCCCTGGGGCGACCTCGGCGTCGACGTCGTGATCGAGTCGACCGGCTTCTTCACCAAGCGCGCCGACGCCGCCAAGCACCTCGAGGCGGGCGCCAAGAAGGTGATC
>DASTGL010000248.1:0-6012 GCA_035719145.1 Solirubrobacterales bacterium | reverse complement strand
TGGGGCGAGCGCGACCGCACGATCCCGCTCAAGCACGGCCTCGAGGCGCAGCAGTCGATCCCCAACTGCCGCTTCGAGACCCTCCCCCGCGCCGCCCACTTCCCCAACCTCGAAGACCCGGAGGGCCTGGCGGCGGTACTGGACAGCTTCATGGCGACGACCTCCCCCGCCCACATCGTCGACTCCGAGTGGCGCGATGTGATCGGACAGCGGGCGCGCCTGCGCCGCGTCGCCTGAACGCCTCCGGTTTCGAACACACCACGCTGTGTCGAAAGTCGGCTGCGCTATTCGACGGCGGCGATCGCCCGCTCCACCGCGGCGAGCGACGGGCCTTCCTGCAGGGTCCTGGTCCCGTTCGGGCCGTTGACGACCATCGCCTGGCCGTAGCGGATGCCGAGGTTGCGGCCGAGTTCCTCGTAGCCTTCGAGCCGCTTCTGGATCGGGCTACCGGAGACCTTGGCTTCCTCGAGCGCCTGGTTCCATTCTTCGAGTTCCAGTTCCTCGACCCCGCCGGCGATCGACTTCTCGAAGTTTTCGAACAGCTTGGTGGTGCGGAACCGTTTCGCTTCTTCCTGGCTGTGGAAGAAGAGGTAGATGTACTGCCAGCCGTAGCCCTGTTCGGCCGCTGCCTCGGCCCCGTAGAAGCCGAGCTCCTGCGCCGTTTCCGCGTTCGAGTAGTGGCGGTAGAGGAGCTTGACGTCGCCGGGCCGCACATAGGGTTCCATCAGTCCCGGGATCGTCTTGAGGAAGTCTTCGCGGCAGCTCGCGCACTGCACGTCGTTGAAGACCTGGATCGACACCGGGGCGTCGTTGGAGCCGAGCCGGTCGCCTTCCTGCGGCACGCCGCCGAACAGTTCCTGGGCTTCGGAGATGCCGCTGACGTGGACGATCCCCTTGTCTTCCTTCTGGGTGGCGATGTTGACGATCGCGTAGCCGAGGGCGATCAGACCCATCGCGAGCAGGATCACGACCCAGATCCTGCCGCGCTGCGGCAGCGGCTTGGCGGCGACTTCAGAGGACATCCACCGGCATTATCGCGGGCGGGGCACTTCGACTGATTCCGCAAGCTGCGGGCTTCTACGGTTGACAGGGCCGGGCGACGGGAAGAACATGCCCACTACCCAATTCTCACGACCGGGAGGTCACCGATGGCCCATCACCTCACCCCCGCCGAGCTCGCCGACCAGATGCAGATGGAGCGACAGGAGGTGATCGGCAAATGCGTCGAGATGGGGGTGCCGATCTACCACGGCCGGATCGACCGAACGCTCTTCGAGACCTCCCTGCGCACGGTCGCTGCCCGGCCGGCCAGCCAGGCCTCACCCCAAGCTCGGCGCTGACTAGACTCCCCCGGCAGATGTCGGGGAGAGGCACGAACTCGAAGACGATCGCCGACCTGCTGCCGCGGGCGGCGGCGATGTACGGCTCCGCTGTCGCCGTCAAGTACAAGGAGGGCGAGCGCTGGATCGACCGCACCTTCGACGAGGTGGTGGAGATCGTCCGCCCCCTGGCCTTCGGCCTGGTCACGCTCGGCGTCGAGAAAGGCGACCGCGTCTCGATCCTCGGCAACACCCGGCCCGAGTGGACCTACTTCGACTTCGCCGCCCTCTCGATCGGCGCCACCGTCGTCCCGATCTACCAGACCAACTCGCCCGAGGAGTGCCGTTACGTCCTCGACAACTCCGACTCCAAGGTCGTCGTCGTCGAGGACGCCGAACAGCTGGAGAAGGTGCGGGAGGTCCGCGACCAGCTGCCGCAGCTCGAGCAGATCGTCCTGATGACCGGCAGCGCCGAGGACGCGGTCTCGATGGAGGACCTCGCCGCCAAAGGCGCGGGCGGGGACGACGCCACCTGGAAGACGCTCTACGAGGCGGTCGCCCCGGCTGACATCTGCACCTTCATCTACACCTCCGGCACCACCGGGCCGCCGAAGGGCTGCATCATCAGCCACGGCAACTACCGGGCGATGCTGGACATGGTCAACGAGGTCAGCGTCATCGAAGACGAGGACCTCACCTACCTCTACCTGCCGCTTGCCCACTCCTTCGCCCTGCTGATCCAGCTCGGCAGCTTCGACCTCGGCACCACGATCGCCTACTGGGAGCGGGACCCGCTGAAGATCCTCCCGAACCTGGCGGAAGTGAAACCGACCTACTTCCCTTCGGTGCCGCGGATCTTCGAGAAGATCTACACCGCCGCGACCAGCGGCATGGAGAAAGAGGGCGGGCTCAAAAAAGCGATCTTCGACTGGTCGATCAAGACCGGCGCGAAGTACCGCGAGGCCGAGCGCAGCGGCCGCAAGCCCGGCTTCCTCCTCCAGCGCTCCTACGACTTCGCCGACAAGCAGGTGCTGTCGAAAATCCGCAACCTCTTCGGCGGCCGGATCCGCCTCGCCGTCTCCGGCGCGGCCCCGATCAACCCGGAGATCCTGCGCTTCTTCGACGCCGCCGGCGTGCTCGTGCTCGAGGGCTGGGGGATGACCGAGACCTCGACTGCGGCAACGATCTCCACCCCCGAGGACTTCAAGGTCGGGACGATCGGCAAGCCGTTCCCCGGCTGCGAGGTGAAGATCGCCGACGACGGCGAGATCCTCGTCAAGGGCCCCAACGTCTTCCAGGGCTACCACAAGAACCCCGAGGCGACGGCGGAGACGATCGTCGACGGCTGGCTCCACACCGGCGACATCGGCGAGATCGAGCCCGACGGCTTCATCAAGATCACCGGCCGCAAAAAGGACATCATCATCACCGCGGGCGGCAAGAACATCACCCCTGCCAACCTCGAGGCCGAAATCAAGCAGCACCCGCTGGTCTCCCAGTGCGTCGTCGTCGGCGACCGCCGCCCCTACCTGGTGGCGCTGGTTACCCTCGACCCCGAAGAGGCGGTCAAATACGCCCAGGAGCACAACCTTCCCGAGGACCCGGCGCAGCTGGCCCAGAACCCCGACGTCAAGGCCGCGATCGAGGCCCACGTCGAGAAGATCAACCAGAACTTCGCCCGCGTCGAGCAGGTGAAGAAGATCGCGATCCTCCCCCACGACCTCTCCCAGGAGTCAGGCGAGCTGACCCCGACCCTGAAGGTCAAGCGCGCCGTCGTCGCCCAGAAGCACGAGGGCGAGATCGAGCAGCTCTACGCGGCCTGAGCCGCGGCTAACAGCCGGCTAGGACGCCTCGCCGGACTGCCGCAGCAGAACTGACGTCGTCTGCTCCAGCACCCGCCGCCAGGTGGAGGTTTCCTCGGGCTCCTCGTCTGTCGCCTTCTCGACTACGCGGCGAACGCGGCGCTCGGAGATTTCGAGGCCGTGGCGCTCGGCGATCTCGGCGTAGTGGTCGTAGTCGCGGGCGAGGGCGGCGGTGACGGTTTCGAAGCCGTGTTTGGCGATCTTCAGGCGCCGCGAGTAGTCCATGATCGGGGTGCCGAACATCAGCTCGTCGGTCGGGTCGGGCTCGAGCAGGATGATGTCGACACCCGGGTATTTCTCCTGCCACTGCTCGACCGCCTGATGGAGGCGCTGGTGGGCGATCAGGCGGAAGGTCTGGTTGGCGATCGCCGGCAGGCCCATGTCGGAGACGCGGCGGACGCGGCGGCCGAAGACGGTCGGGATCGTCTTCTCGAAGTCGTTGACGTAGGGGACGAGCGGGTTGACGACGACGATGAACTTGGCGCCCTTCTCGACCGCGATGTCGACGTTGGTGGTCGAGCGGATGCCGCCGTCGACGAACTGCCGCCCTTTCAGGTCGACCGGCTTGTAGACAAGCGGCAGGCAAGTCGAGCACTCGACCGCTTTGGAGATCGGCACGTCGCTCCAGCCCTCCTCGCCGAAGACGATCCGCTCGCACGTGTCGAGGTCGGTCGCGGTCAGGTAAAGCTCGGGGTCGAGCAGGCGGAAGTCGTTGACGCGGCCGTCGCTGCCGAGCGCTTCTTCGACGTAGTCGGAGAGGCCGCGGCCGGAGTAGAGCCCGGTCGGCAGCGCCTCGGCGAGGCCGACGCCGATGTCGATCATCGAGAACTCGCCGATCCGGGTCAGCTGCCGCAGCAGCTGCGCGGTCCGCAGCGGCAGGGCCGCCGCTTTGCTCAGCAGCCCGAGGTAGTTGAGCTTGAGGACCCGGTTGAGGTCGAGGTCCTCGAGGTCGGAGGGGACGCGCTCGTTGATCACCTGCATCATCTCCTCGGGGGAGACGCCGTTGGCGAGCATCGAGGCGACGAAGGAGCCGGCGCTGGTGCCGACGTAGACGTCGAAGTTGTTGACCGTGCTGTTGACCGCCAGCAGGTCGAGCGCCCGCAGCGCCCCGATCTCATAGACGCCGCCGGTGAAGCCGCCGCCGCCGAGGACGAGCGCCGTCTTCGAGGGCTTTTTGCGCCGGCCTTTCCGCTTTCGCGGTTTGGACTCGATGTCTACGACTTCACCCATACGTGCAGTATTCCAGGGCTAGAGGTCATCCTCGACCGCTACCTTCCACGTCCTCGGTGTTGGAAAACCCGGTGAAACGCATCCTGCTTCCCTTTTTGGTCGCTCTAGCAGGCCTTTTCCTGCTCCTGGGCGGCGCGGCCCAGGCCGACGGCCCCTGCGCCCAGATGCGCGCCTGGCTGCACCAGGGGGGCGGCAGCGCCAGCGGGCTGCTCGTCGTCGACGCCGAAACCGGGGCGACGATCTGCGCCGCCGCGCCCGGGCGCCCGCGCTCCCTTGCCTCGAACATGAAGCTGTTTACGACCGCCACCGCCCTCTCGCGGCTGGGACCGGAAGCGCGGATCCCGACCAAAGTCTTCCGCGACGGCAAGATCGACGCCGGCGGCGTCCTTCACGGCAGCCTCTACCTCCAGGGCGGCGGCGACCCGGCCCTGGGGACGCCGGGCTTCTACGACGGCTACCTGGCCGGCCTCGGCACCGACCTCTTCGCGCTCACCCCGCAGATCAAGGCCGCCGGGATCGAGCGGGTGACCGGCCGCGTCTACGCCGACGACACGATCTTCGACCGCCTGCGCGGCGTCGCCGACTCCGGCTACGCGACCAGCAGCTACATCGGCCCGCTCTCCGGCCTCGCCTTCAACTCCGGCTTCCGCGGCTCGACCAGCTCCAGCGGCTTCGCTTCCGACCCGGCCAAGCTCGCGGCGTCGAAGCTGGCGCGCTCGCTACGCGGGGCCGGGGTCGACGTGCCCACCCAGGTGGCGTTGCGGCCGACCCCCGCCTACGCCGAACGGGTGGCGCTGGTGCAGTCCCCCACCCTGACCCGGATCGTCGACACCACCGACGTCTGGTCGGACAACTTCTTCGCCGAGATGCTGATCAAGCTGCTTGGCGCCCGATTCGGCGGCGCCGGGACCACGGCGGCGGGAGCCCAGGTCGTCGAGGCCTTCGCCGCCTCCCACGGCTCCGGCGTCCACGCCGTCGACGGCTCCGGCCTCACCCGCTCCAACCGCGCCAGCCCGCGCCAGGTGGTGAGCCTGCTGCTGGCAATGCGCCAAGACCCGTCCGGCGACGACTTCATCCAGGACCTGGCTTTGGCCGGCAAGGAAGGCACGGTCGACGACCGCATGCAGGGCACCGCCGCCTATGGCCGCTGCCGTACCAAGACCGGGACGATCACCGGCGTCAGCAACCTCTCCGGCTACTGCTTCAACCGCAGCGGCCGGATCATGGCCTTCTCGGTCCTGATGAACGGCGTCGGCAACTTGAGCCTCGCCCACCTCGATCAGGACCGGATCGCCGGCGCCGTCGCCGGCTATTAGCTAGGCGCCGCCGACCAGCTCCCGCAGCCCCGCCTCGTCGAGGATCTCGGTGCCGTATTTCTCCGCTTTGGCGAGCTTCGAGCCCGGGTTGTCGCCGGCGACGACGTAGTCGGTTTTCTTCGACACCGAGTTGGTCACCTTGCCGCCGGCCGTCTTGACCAGCGCGGCCGCCTCCTCGCGGGTCAGCTCCGGCAGGGTGCCGGTGAGGACGACGGTCTTGCCTTCCAGCGGTCCACCCAGCTTGCGTCGTTCGGACTCGTCGGCTTCCAGCCGCAGGCCCTTATC
>DASTGL010000247.1:0-5841 GCA_035719145.1 Solirubrobacterales bacterium | reverse complement strand
ACCCTCACCCGGCTCCCCGTGACGGTTCCGGGGAGGTGCGGATTGCCGCGGCCTTCGCCACGGCTCAAGCTGAGGGGCGCGCGGCGTTGATGCCCTACATGATGGCTGGGTATCCCGATCGGGAGACCGGACTGGCCGTCGCCGAGGCTTACGCCGACGCCGGGGCAGATCTGGTCGAGCTCGGGGTTCCGTTTTCCGATCCCCTCGCGGATGGACCCGCGATTCATGCTGCTGCGACTAAGGCCTTGGAGGCAGGGGCGACGCTGGCTACGGCTCTTGAGGTCTGCCGGGCTATCTCCGACCGGGTTCCGGTTGTCTTTATGGCCTACGCGAACATGGTTCTTGCTCACGGCGGCGCCACGGAGTTCGCGCGTATGGCGCGAGCTGCGGGGGCGGCTGGGGTGATCGTTCCCGACCTGCCGCTCGACGAGGCGGGGGAGGTGCGGGAGGCATTCACCACCGAGGGGCTGGCGCTGGTGCCGTTGCTGGCGCCGACTACGCCGGGGGAGCGGCGGCGGCAGATCTGCGAGGCCGCCCGCGGCTTCGTCTACGTCGTCTCCACGGTCGGCACCACCGGCGAGCGGGCTGAGGTGCCGCCGGCACTGGCGGAGCTTGTCGAGGCGACGAAGGCCGAGGCGAAGACTCCGGTCGCGGTCGGCTTCGGGATCGGCAGCCCCGATCAGGCGGCCGTAGTCGGCCGGATCGCCGACGGGGTGATCATCGGCAGCCGGCTCGTCCGCGCCGCCGGCGAGGGGGGCTCGCCCGAGGGCGCCGCCGACGCGGTTGCGGCCTTCCTCGGCGAGACCCGGGAAGCCCTCGCGACCGGTCATTCCACCGGAACGATCCAATAGGATGCGCGCCCTATGAGCATGGTCGTCTCTCTCTTCCTCGCGATCACCGCCATGGTGATCGGCTACGCCGCGTTCGGCCAGGGCGGCGGCGTCGCCGGCCTGATCTTCTTCTCGGTGCTGCTGATCGGCGCCGTAGTACGGCTATTGCAGCCCCAGAAGTCGTAACTTCCAGCTGGCACTAGCCAAGCAGTTCAAGGACGCAGGGAGCGTGGCGTGCTCCGCACGCGAGCGACCGAGGACGCCGAGATGCGCCGGCTAGCGACGGCTGGCCACTACCTCGAGGTATTCCGGTTCGATCACCATCGCCTTGTCGCCGGCGACGTTCTGCTCCTCCAGCCAGGCGCGCAGGTCGGCGGTCAGCGCCTCTTCGCCCTCGGGGCCGACTTTCTCGAAGGCGGTCTTGATCGGGCCGAAGTAGCGGCGGAAGAAGTCGATGTAGTGGTCGGCGGAGAAAAAGGCCTGCCGCGAGGGGCGGCGCTGGAGGCCGATCTCGGAGACGCCCTCGCCCAGCAGCTCCCGCACGCGCTCCTCGGTGCCCCAGAGCACCGGCGGCATCGTCCCCGGCGGCGGCCCGCCGGTGTGCTTGAAGACCGACATGAAGAGGCCGGCCAGCCCTCCGTCCGGGGCCCAGCTCGCGAGCCCGATCCGACCTCCCGGTTTGACCACCCGCAGCAGCTCGGCCGCGGCCTTCTCCTGGTCGGGCGCGAACATCACCCCGTAGATGGACATGACGACGTCGAAGCTCGCGTCGTCGAACGGAAGCGCCTGTGCGTCGCCCTCGACGAACTCGATCTCCAGTCGCTCGGCGGCGGCGCGCTCCCTTGCCCGCTCCAGCAGCGCCGGCACGAAGTCGACCCCGGTGGTGTTCCCCCAGGCCCGGCGAGCCGCGGCGATCGCGCCGTTGCCGCTGCCGCAGGCGACGTCGAGGACCTTCTCGCCGGGGAGGATCTGCAGCGATTCGGCCAGCGTCTCGGCTCCGTAGAGGACGACGTTGGCGACCATCGCGAAGTCGCCCTCGGACCAGGTTTCCTGCTGGATCTCAGTAAGTGCGTCGAAGTCGGGCGTCTCGTTCATGCCCGCCACCCTCTCACGTGAAGAAGCGTTTGGCGATCTCGAGCATCCCGAGGTCCACCTTCTTGACCTTGACCGCCTCCGCCAGCGGCACCGAGGTCATCTGCGTGCCGTGGATCGCCGCCATGCGGCCGAACTCGCCGGCCTTGGCCATCTCGTAGGCGTGGGCGCCGTACATCGTCGCCAGCACGCGGTCGGTAGAGGTGGGGGTGCCGCCGCGCTGGACGTGGCCGAGGACGGTGACCCTGGTCTCGTAGCCGGTCAGGCGCTCCAGCTCGTGCGCCAGCGCGGCGCCGATGCCGCCGAGCCGCGGGTAGCCGTATTCGTCTGACTCCTTGATCGGCTGGATCAGCCGTTCCTCGCCGCTGGCGAAGGCGAGCTTGGCCCCCTCGGCGACGACGATGATCGAGAAGTCCTTGCCGCGGTCGTGGCGGCGGGTGACGTCGCGGCAGATCTCCTCGACCGTCGTCGTCTGCTCGGGGATGACGATGCAGTCGGCGCCGCCGGCGATGCCCGCGTAGGCGGCGATCCAGCCGGTGTTGCGGCCCATCACCTCGACGACCATGATCCGGTCGTGCGACTGCGCGGTGGTGTGGAGGCGATCGATCGCGTCGGTGACGATCTGCACGGCGGTGTCGAAGCCGAAGGTGAAGTCGGTGCCGCCGACGTCGTTGTCGATCGTCTTCGGGACGCCGATCAGCGGCAGGCCGTAATCGACGTGGAGCTGGCGGGTGATCTCCATCGTGTGCTCGCCGCCGATCGCGACCACCGCGTCGAGGCGCTGCTGTTCGAAGGCGGCGGCGACCGCCTCGACGGCGCCTTCGCGGATCGGCTCGTAGCTGGAGGTGCCGAGGATCGTCCCGCCCTGGTGGAGGATCCCGGTCACCTGGGACATGCCCAGCGGCATGAAGTCGTTCTCGGCGAGACCGCGGTAGCCGCGGCGGATCCCGACCGCTTCGTCGCCCTGCTGCATCGCCGAGCGGGCGATAGCGCGGATCACCGCGTTCAGCCCCGGGCAATCCCCGCCTGCGGTCAGCATGCCGATTCGCATCGGCCCGAGTTTAGGATCGCGGGTCGTGCGCCGCCTCCAAGCCCTCAGCCTCGCCGTCTTCGCCACCGTCTCTCTGACGCTGGCAGCTGGGTGCGGCGAAGGCGGAGCCGCCGCCGGCGCGACGGTCACCGTCTACGCGGCGGCGCCGCTGTGCAAGGAAGCGGCGAGGAGCGACGGGCGCGCCGGCGACCTCCTCGTCCACGTCGTCTGCCTGGCGCCGGTGGAGCAAGGGGGGCGTGCCGACCTCGCCGCGGCCGGGGCCGGAGCGCGCCGTGCGACCGAGGACTCGACCGCGGTCGCCTACCTGGAAGCGCCCGGTCCCGCAGCCCCCTTCAGCCAGTCGATCGTCGAAGCCGCGAACATCGCCTGGCTGAAGACGAGCTCCGGCGCGGCGGCGATGCGCCGCGTCCGCAGCGCTCTCGAAGGCGACGGGTCCTCGCCTCGGCAGGCCGTCCTAGACGAGGTCGGCTAGCGCCTCGTCCAGCCGCGGGTGCTTGAAGCTGTAGCCGAGCTCCTGCGTGCGCCTGGGGAAGACCCGCTGGCCGCCGCGGAGGACGTGGCCGAACTCGCTGCCGAATTTGAGGTCGAGGACGAAGCCGGGGACCGGGGCGATCGCCGGGCGCTTGACCGCCCGGCCGAGCGCCTTCGAGAACTCCTTGTTGGTCACCGGTTCGGGCGCGGTGGCGTTGACGGTGCCGCTCGCCTGCGCGTTGTCCAGCGCCCAGAGCAGGATCCCGACCTCGTCGGCGAGGTGAATCCAGGAGAAGTACATCTTGCCGCCGGCGAGCGGGCCGCCGACGCCGAGCTTGAACGGCGTCAGCATTTCCTTCAGCAGGCCGCCCTTGTCGGTCAGCACCAGGCCGGTGCGGACGACGACCACGCGGACGCCGGCATTGTCGAGCTCGTGCGCGGCCTGCTCCCAGGCCTGCGGCACCTCGGAGATGAAGCCGCTGCCGGGGGCCGAGTCCTCGTCGAGCTCCTCGTCGCCGCGGTCGCCGTAGTAGCCGATCGCCGACTGGCTGACCAGGACCTGCGGCCGCTTCGCCTCCTCCAGGGCCTCGATCGTCTGCACGAGGTTGTGGGTCGCCTGGCGGCGGCTCTCCATGATCCGCTGCTTCGACTCCTCGGTCCAGCGCTGGTCGACCTGCTCGCCGACCAGGTTGACGACACCGTCGACGCCCTCGAAGGCGGCGGGATCGGGTCGTTCCAGGGTCGGCTCCCACTTGTGCCAGGTGACGCGGGGGTTGGCGGAGCGGGCGCGACCGGGGTCGCGGGTGAGGCCGACGACGTCGTCGCCGCGGGCGAAGAGGGCGTCACAGAGAGCGGTGCCGATGGTGCCGCTGGCTCCGGTGACGAGGACCCGCATCGTTAGTGCCCCGAGTTCTCCACCGCCGTGAAGGTCCCGGTCTCCTCGTTGAGGCGGGCGATGCCGTCGCGCTTGGCCTCCTCGACCACCGCCTCGGCCACTTTCGGCGCGACTTCGCGGTTGAAGACGCTGGGGATGATGTAGTCCTCGGCGAGGTCGGCCTCGGATACCGCCATCGCGATCCCTTTGGCGGCGGCGAGCTTCATCTCCTCGGTGATGCTGGGAGCGCCGGCGTCGAGGGCACCGCGGAAGATGCCGGGGAAGGCGAGCACGTTGTTGATCTGGTTTGGGTAGTCGGAGCGACCCGTCGCCATGATCCGCACGTAGGGCGCCGCCTCCTCGGGCATCACCTCGGGGGTCGGGTTGGCCATCGCGAAGACGATCGCGTCGTCGTTCATCTTGGCCAGCGACTCGGCTTGGATGATCCCGGGGCCGGAGAGGCCGACGAAGATGTCCATGCCCTCGATTACGTCGTCGGGCTGGCCCTGGATCACGTCCGGGTTGGTGTTGTCGGCGTACCAGCGCTTGGCCTCGTTCATCTCGCCCGACTGATAGTCGGCGCGGGCGCTGGAGACGGCGCCTTGGCGGTCGCAGCCGACGATCTGGGTGATCCCCGAGGCGAGCATCATCTTCGTCACCGCTACCCCGGCGGCGCCGAGCCCTACCACCAGCACCCGCAGCTGCTCGATCGGTTTGCCGGTGATCTTCAGAGCGTTGAAGAGCGCCGCCATCGTCACCACCGCAGTGCCGTGCTGGTCGTCGTGGAAGACCGGGATGTCGATCGACTCCTTGAGCCGGTCCTCGATCTCGAAGCAGCGCGGGGCGGAGATGTCCTCGAGGTTGATGCCGCCGAAGGTCGGAGCCATCAGCTCGACCGCGCGGACGATCTCGTCGGCGTCCTGGGTGTCGAGGCAGATCGGGAAGGCGTCGACCCCGGCGAACTCTTTGAAGAGCATGCACTTGCCCTCCATCACCGGCATCGCCGCCTCGGGGCCGATGTTGCCGAGGCCGAGCACGGCGCTGCCGTCGGAGACGACCGCGACCGTGTTCTTCTTGATCGTGTACTCGAAGGCTTTGCTGCGGTCGGCGTGGATGTCCATGCAGACGCGGGCGACGCCGGGCGTGTAGGCCATCGAGAGGTCGTCGCGCGTTTTCACCGGGTACTTGTTGCGCATGTCGATCTTGCCGCCGCGGTGCATCTGCATCGTCCGGTCGACGTAGTCGAGGACGCGGGCGCCGCGGGTCGAGCCGATCGCCCGCAGGATCCGCTCCCAGTGCTCGCGGTCGGTGGCGTCGATCGTGAACTCGCGAACCCGCTTGCCCTCGCCGCCTGCCCCGGGCACCAGGTCCACACCCTGCAGCTGCCCGCCCGCCTCGGCGATCGCCGCGGTCAGTTTCCCGAGCGGCTCTTGGCGCGCGTCGAGCTCGACTCGGATGGTGACGCTGTATTGCGCTGAGACCGGCATGGCCGCAATCGAATCAGATTCCCGACCTGGGCATCC
>DASTGL010000246.1:0-3176 GCA_035719145.1 Solirubrobacterales bacterium | reverse complement strand
GCGGCCTCGTCGGCGAGCGCGAAGCCCATCCGCCCGGAGGAGCGGTTGCCGACGTAGCGGACGGCGTCGATCGGCTCGCGGGTGCCGCCGGCGGTGACCAGGACCTTGAGGCCGTCCCAGGGGCGGTCGCCGGCTGGAAGGGAGGCCTCGACGCGGGCCAGCAGCAGCTCCGGGTCGGGCAGGCGCCCGCGGCCGTACTCGCCGCGCGAGGCGAGCTTGCCCTCGTCGGGATCGATCACCTCCACCCCGCGCTCGCGCAGGGTCGCCAGGTTCGCCTGCGTCGCCGCGTCGGCGTACATACGGTCGTTCATCGCCGGCGCAACCAGGCGCGGCGCCGTGCAGGCGAGGAAGGAGGTGGTCAGCATCGAATCGGCGTTGCCGGCGGCGAGCTTGGCGACCGTGTTGGCCGAGGCCGGAGCGACCAGGTAGGCGTCGCAGCGGCCGGCCAGCTCGAGGTGGCCGATCGGGTCGTGGGCGATTGCCTCGTCGCCCGGAAAGGCGCCCCGCATCGGATCGCGTTCGAACTCGTTGACGAGGACCGGGGCGCCGACGATCCCCTCGAAGGAAGCGGCGCCGACGAATCGGGTCGCGGTCTCGGTCATCAGCACCCGCACGCCGTGCCCGGCCAGCGTCGCCAGCCGGGCCAGCTCCAGGGCCTTGTAAGCGGCGATACCGCCGCTGACGCCGAGAAGGATGCGGGCCATGCCTCGGTTTTAAAGCAAGCCCGCCAGGCGGGCAGCCCCGAACCTAGGCGCGGTACTCGTATTTCAGCTTGCCCTCGGCGAGCTCCTCGAGCGACATCGAGAGGTAATTCCTCTCGGCGTTGGTCTCGACCATCGGCGGCGGGTACTCCCCGAAGCCGCCCTCACCAAGGTTGTGGAAGTAGCTGTTGATCTGCCGAGCCCGCTTCGCCGCGACGACGACGGCGGCGTAATGGGAGTCGGAGTGGTCCAGCAGCTTGTCTACGCGTGGTTTGATCATCGGCCGCGCAGTCTAGCGGTAGGAGGGGTCCGGTCATCCTCCTCCGGAATTGACCTCCCCTCCGCTTGCGCTCCGGGGAGAACCTACTGCGGCTTCGCCGCAGACATCAGATTGCATATCGCCGAACATTCCTCCGGAGGACGACCGGACCCCTCCATCGAACCGCAGCGTCGATCACGTGGTTCCTTTGTCCGCCCATACATGACAAAGGAACCACGACCTTGAGCTGCAGCTAGTTGTGCCGATCGCGTGGTTCCTTGGTCCGGATATAGAGGACAAAGGAACCACGACTTGCCTTGTCTCTCGGCGTCTGCCGGGGACTGTCGCCAGGAGGGGTGGGTGTCCTCTGGCCGACCGGCGTCCTCTTGCCGGCACAGACCAGTTGGCGAGAGACGGCTAGTTAGAGGCCAGCAACCCAGGTCTCGAGAGGGACACCCACCCCTCCCTACAGGACCAGCTTCGTCCCTAGCCCTGGAGCCCCAGCTCAGAGCGGACCACCTCGACCAGCTCGTCGGCGGCGCGGGTGACGTCGTCGTTGACGATCTGGTGGTCGAAGTCATCTTGGGCGGCGAGCTCCTGCTCGGCGACTTTGAGGCGCTCGTCGATCGCCTCGGTGGAGTCGGTGCCGCGGCCGATCAGGCGTTCGCGCAGGACCGCGGGGTCGGGCGGGGCGATGAAGATCTGGACCGAGTCCGGTTTCGCGGCCCGCACCTGCTGGGCGCCCTGGACCTCGATCTCGAGCACCACCGACTGCCCGTGCTCGAGGCAGCGTTCGACCTCGCTGCGCAGCGTCCCGTAGCGGTTGCCGCTGTAGGTGGCGAACTCGAGGAAGTCCTTTTCCTCGACCCGCTGCTCGAACTGGTCGGGGGTGAGGAAGTGGTAGTCGCGGCCGTCGGCCTCGCCCTCGCGGGGCGCCCGGGTCGTCGCCGAGACCGAGAGCTCGAGGTCCGGCACCCGCGAGAGCAGCTCGCGGATCAGCGTTCCCTTGCCGACTCCCGAGGGGCCGGTGATGACGAAGACCTTGGCCATGCGGCCGGGGATATTGACCGCTGGGGCGGTCGGTAACTACCGGCGGAGCTGGCTGATCAGCTCTGCCCGCTGGCGCTCGGAGAGGCCGCCGATCGTCTTCGACGGCGAGATCCGGCACTGGTTGAGGATCCGGTTGGTCTTGACGCGGCCGTACTTCGGGACCGCGAGGAGCATGTCGAAGACCTTCGCCGTCTGCACGTACTCCGGCGGGTCGAGCAGGATCGTCTGGATGCTGGCCCGATTCGCCTTCAAATCCTTCTTCAGCTTGGCGCGAGCGGTGCGGATGTCGTTGGCTCGCTTGAGGGCCTCCATCCGTTGGTCGAGTGACCTTTCGGGGGCCGCCAAGGAGGATTTGACTGGAGGGGCACTCATGTGGGCGGCGAGTATAGCCGCGGCTTGGGGGCCTGCAAGGTGACAAGGGCAAAATGCCCCAAAATTCGTCTGGACCTCTAGTCGAGGTTCACCCTCTCCAGGCGTAAAGAGTGCTGAGACACCTTGGTTTCCAGCTCATTTGCGATCCGCGACCCGGCCCGCGGGTCGCGGAAGCTCTCGGTTCCGACCGCGACGAGCGTCGCGCCGAGGGCGAGGAATTCGGCCGCGTCGGCGCCGCTGGAGATCCCGCCCATGCCGGCCACCGGAAGCTCGATCGCCGCGGCGACGGCCCGCAGCTGCTGCAGCGCGATCGGCCGCACCGCCGGGCCGGAGAGGCCGCCGTGGCCCGCCGCCAGCGCCGGCGCCCGGGTCACCGGATCGATCGCGCTCGCCTTCAGGGTGTTGATCAGCGAGACCGCGTCCGCCCCGCCCGCTTCAGCGGCGACGGCGACGGCCTCGGGGTTGGCGACGTTCGGCGTCAGCTTCACGATCAAGGGCTTCTCGGTCAGCGGCCGCAGGACTTCCAGCAGCGCCTCCGTCTCGCTCGGCTGCTCGCCGACGATCAGGCCGGAGTGGACGTTGGGGCAGCTGACGTTCAGCTCGATCGCCGCCACCTCGTCTCGTTCAGCCACCTCCCGAACCAGCCGCGAGAACTCCTCCCGGTTGGTCGCCATCACCGAGACGATCAGCGGCACCGGCAGCTTCGCCAGCTCCGGCAGGTCCTCGGCGAGGAACCCCTCGAGGCCCTTGTTCGGCAGCCCGATCGAGTTGATCATCCCCGCCGGGGTCTCCCA
>DASTGL010000245.1:0-2312 GCA_035719145.1 Solirubrobacterales bacterium | reverse complement strand
CCGCCGTCGAGCTGCACCATCGGGCGCAGGTCCGGCGGGATCACCGGTACGGCGTCGAGCACCATCCCGGTCGGCAGCGAACGGCCCTCGGCGAAGTTGGCCACGACCTTCAGCCGCTTGATCGCCTTGAGCTTCTTGGTGCCCTTGCCGGTCTCGATGATCTCCTTGAGGTTGTCGGCCTCGGCCACCGTGTCCATGTCGGTGAGCAGGCGCTTGATCGCCTCGGCGCCCATGCCGCCGTCGAAGTAGTCGGCGAAGCGCTCACGCAGGCTGCGGTAGACGTTGTCGTCGGCCACCAGCTGCTTCATCTTCAGGCCCTTGAAGGCGGCCAGGACGTCGTCGAGGTGCTGGGTCTCGCGCCCCGCGTACTCGTGGATCTTCTCCACCTCACGCTGGGCTTCGCGCTTGGCCGCGGTCAGCTGTGCGCCCTTGGCGCCCTCGTCCTGGAGCTCCTTCAGGCGGCCCTCGAGCTCGTTCAGCCGCTTCTTGACGTCCTCGTCGCGCGAGGCCTCGATGTCGCGCTTCTCGGCCTCGATCTCGTTGGCGATGCCGGGCAGGTCCTTGTGCCGGCGCTCGTCGTCGATCCGCGTGACCACGTAGGCCGCGAAGTAGATGATCCGCTCGAGATCCTTGGGCGCCAGGTCCAGCAGGTAGCCCAGCCGGGACGGAACGCCCTTGAAGTACCAGATGTGGGTGACCGGGGCGGCGAGCTCGATGTGGCCCATCCGGTCGCGCCGGACCTTGGACCGCGTGATCTCGACACCGCAGCGCTCGCAGATGATGCCCTTGAACCGCACCCGCTTGTACTTGCCGCAGTGGCACTCCCAGTCCCGGGTCGGCCCGAAGATGCGCTCGCAGAACAGGCCGTCCTTCTCGGGCTTCAGGGTGCGGTAGTTGATGGTCTCCGGCTTCTTGACCTCGCCGTTGGACCACGCGCGGATCTGATCCGCGGTGGCCAGGCCGATCCGGAGCTCATCGAAGTAGTTGACGTCCAACACTTAGGCGCTCGCCTCCTTGCGCAATCCGCCTCGCAAACCGTTCAACGCTTGGGAATTCCCGGTCAGCAGTTCCCTTGGCCCGCTCAGTCGAAATCAGCCCCTGCCGGCTCGCGCCGGGACAGGTCGATCCCCAGCTCCTCCGCTGCGCGGAAGACGTCCTCGTCGGTCTCGCGGAGCTCGATCTCCTCGCCGGACGACGAGCGGACCTCGACGTTCAGGCACAGGGACTGCATCTCCTTGATCAGGACCTTGAAGGACTCGGGGATGCCCGGCTCGGGGATGTTCTCGCCCTTGACGATGGCCTCGTAGACCTTCACGCGGCCGAGCACGTCGTCGGACTTGATCGTGAGCAGCTCCTGCAACGCGTAGGCCGCGCCGTAGGCCTCGAGCGCCCAGACCTCCATCTCACCGAAGCGCTGGCCGCCGAACTGGGCCTTCCCGCCCAGGGGCTGCTGGGTGATCATCGAGTACGGGCCGGTCGACCGGGCGTGGATCTTGTCGTCGACCAGGTGCAACAGCTTCAGGATGTAGGACACGCCGACCGTGACCGGCTCCTCGTACGGCTCGCCGGAGCGGCCGTCGAACAGCACGGTCTTGCCGACCGCGTCGACCATCTGGTTGCCGTCACGGTTGGGGTGGACCGACCGGATCGCCTCGAGGATCTCGCCCTCGCGCGCGCCGTCGAACACCGGCGTCGCGACGTAGGCCGGACCGACGTGGTCCTCGCCGTCCTTCGAGAAGCCCCACAGGGCCGCGAGGCCGAGGTGCGCCTCGAGCACCTGGCCGACGTTCATGCGGCTCGGCACGCCGAGCGGGTTGAGGATGATGTCGACGGCAGTGCCGTCGGCGAGGTATGGCATGTCCTCGATCGGGAGGATCTTGGAGATGACGCCCTTGTTGCCGTGGCGGCCGGCGAGCTTGTCGCCGACGCTGATCTTGCGCTTCTGGGCCACGTACACGCGCACGAGCTGGTTGACGCCCGGGGGCAGCTCGTGGCCGTCCTCACGCGTGAACACCTTGACGTCGATGACCTTGCCGCTCTCACCGTGCGGAACCTTCAACGAGGTGTCGCGCACCTCGCGGGCCTTCTCACCGAAGATGGCCCGCAGCAGGCGCTCTTCCGGCGTGAGCTCGGTCTCGCCCTTCGGCGTGACCTTGCCGACCAGCACGTCGCCCGCGCCTACCTCGGCACCGACGCGGATGATGCCGCGGTCGTCGAGGTCGCGCAGGATGTCATCGGACAGGTTCGGGATGTCGCGGGAGATCTCCTCCGGCCCGAGCTTGGTGTCGCGGGCGTCCACCTCGTGCTCGTGG